>NZ_JBTYKD010000222.1:0-104008 GCF_054880495.1 Nostoc sp. | reverse complement strand
ACCAAAGGCGGGCAAGATACCCACCCCACAATAAATAATTGGATATTTTTTTATTTGGAAGTCCCTTATCCTGGATTTTTTCCAGAAATATATTTAAAAAGGAAGAAAATCAGTGCTAATGGAAAAATGGTTTTTTATCGATTGGCAGGCAATCTTTATTCCTAGCATCAGCATCTTTGAGTTAATTATCCGGGGATCGCTGGTCTATTTAGCGCTGTTTTCAGTACTACGCCTGCTTCCTAGCCGACAACTAGGAACATTAGGAATTACTGATTTACTCGTAGTTGTGCTATTTGCGGAAGCTGCCCAAAATGCTATGGCCAGTAATTATACATCGATTACTGAGGGCGCTATCCTGGTAGGAACTGTGATTTTTTGGAGCTATTTGCTGAACTGGTTAGGTTACAAAATACCCCAGTTTCAACGTTTTCTGAATCAGCCGCCACTGCTATTGGTAAAAAATGGTCGGATGATTCAGCGCCATTTACAACGAGAGTTAATTACAGACGATGAGTTGATGAGCAAGTTACGTCAGCAAGGTGTGGAATTTTTAGCAGATGTGAAGTTTGCATATATGGAGGCTGACGGTAGGATTAGTATCATCACCTCGGATGCAAAAACTAGTTCTGTCCCTGAGCAAAAAGTAGCACTAAAAAGTGATCTACATTAATTAGACTGTAAAATATGACGGTTGTATTCTGTGCCGAACTGTGATTGAGCGTTATACTTTGCCGGAAATGGCTAATCTGTGGAGTGAAGCCTATAAACTAAAAACTTGGCTGCAAGTCGAAATTGCTGTTTGTGAGGCTCAAGCTGAACTGGGTTACATTCCATCTCAGGCGGTTGAGGAAATTAAGGCCAAGGCAGATTTTGATACCGATAGGGTGCTAGAAATTGAGGCTGTAGTCCGTCACGATGTGATCGCTTTCTTGACAAATGTCAACGAATATGTTGGTGATGCCGGACGCTATATTCATCTGGGTTTAACTAGTTCGGATGTTTTGGATACAGCTTTAGCATTGCAATTGCTTGCTAGCCTGGATATATTATTGCAACGTCTGGAAGATTTGATTCAGGTAATTCGTCAAAAAGCAGGGGAACATCGTCATACAGTGATGGCTGGCCGATCGCATGGTATTCACGCTGAACCGATTACTTTTGGTTTCAAACTAGCTGGTTGGTTAGCAGAAGTGTTGCGACACCAAGAACGTCTAAATATACTGCGCCAAACGATCGCTGTGGGTAAGATTTCTGGTGCGGTGGGAACCTATGCCAATGTTGAACCGCGTATAGAAGCGATCGCTTGCCAAAAACTCGGACTCAAACCTGATACAGCCTCAACACAAGTTATTTCCCGCGATCGCCACGCCGATTACGTGCAACAATTAGCTTTGGTAGCGGCATCCATCGAACGTTTTGCTGTAGAAATTCGCAACCTGCAAAAAACAGACGTTTTGGAAGTAGAAGAATTCTTCGCCAAAGGTCAAAAAGGTTCCTCAGCAATGCCACACAAGCGCAATCCCATCCGTTCTGAACGGCTGACGGGAATGGCGCGACTTGTCAGAAGTTATGCAGGTGCAGCTTTGGAAAATGTTGCTCTCTGGCATGAAAGGGATATTTCCCATAGTTCTGTAGAACGGGTGATATTGCCAGATGCTTGCACTTTGACGCATTTTATGTTGGTAGAAATAACCGACTTGGTGAAAAACCTGTTGGTCTATCCTGAGAACATGAAACGAAATCTCAACTGTTATGGCGGTGTTGTGTTCAGCCAACAAGTGCTGCTGGCTTTAATAGACAAGGGAAGCAACCGAGAAGAAGCTTATGCGATCGTTCAAGAAAGCGCTCACGCCGCTTGGAACAAACCAGAAGGTAATTTCCAGGACTTAATTAGCAAAGACCCTCGCGTTACCCAAAAGTTGTCTCCAGCAGAACTAGAGGTCTGTTTCGACCCCCAGCAGCATCTGAGGCATTTAGAAGAAGTTTATCAAAGGTTGGGTATTTAACGATTAATTTGCTGGTAGTGAGCGCTTAAGCGCTTACTACTAATTTGTTATCCAAAAAATACGCAAACGCTGTCAAAAAAGAAGATATTAAAATACCAAAAATCTTAAGTATTCCATTGCTGAAAATTGTCAGTTTGCTGCTGGATTTTTTGTCATATATGGGTAGTATAAATAACAAATATCTACTTATTTATTAGTGCTTCGAGTGCCTTAATGATTGAAATCCTAGCCACACTTTCAGCCTCTGCGGCAGCAGGAATAAGAATAGGCATACCCCTGTTGATTATTGGACTATTGCAGGGTAGTAACTTATGGTCACAAGTTCCAATTTTATGTCACATTTCTCCACCAATCTTATTAGGCTGCCTCACCAGTTGGTCATTAATTGAATTGTTAGTCTCAAAAAAGGTATGGGGGCAAAGATTGCTCCAACTAATTCAGTTATTCATGTCTCCCCTCGTGGGCGCAATTATGGGGTTAGCAGTAGCTACCGCAACAGCAACCCCAAACTGGCTGATTGCCATAATTGGGGGTTTGTTAGCTTTAGTACTCCAGCTAGTTCAAGTTGGTTGGTTCTATCGCTTACGTGGCTTACCGTTGTGGGCAGTCTTTCTTCAAGATACCTTATGTATTGCTTTAGTACTTTTTGCCTTTAATGCTCCCTGGCAAGGAGGATTAATTGCTTTAATACTGCTCTGGTTTGCACTTCGTAGTGTCAAGCAGTGGTATGACTGGTATCACAAAGGGCATAGGGCATAGGGCATGGGGCATGGCGCATGGCGCATCAGAAACTAGGGACAAGGAGAGAAGTCTAAAGTTCAGGCGTCCTTAGATGGCGTAGCTATCTCCAACAGAGTATAAAACTTTGGGGAACAAAGGAAGAGTTTTACAATGCCCAATACTTTGACGTCGCTCAGTACAAGTGCCCAATGCCCAATGCCCAATGCCCTTTACTGCAAAAGTCCAATCATATGCAAGAAGCCGTGACCGGTAATTAGCTCGATGATTAAGGCAATGAAGCCCAACATGGCAATCCGACCATTCCATACTTCAGCGCTAGTAGTCAGCCCCCATTCCCAACGCTCTTGGGGGTACATTTTTACCATTTTTTTCATTTGGGCAGCTTGCGAAAGCTTGAAACTGGGCTTTTTCAGCGCATCAATCACTAAGTCTGCCAGTGCATTAATAAATACCGGATGGGTATTGGGAGCCGGAACGCGACGGAAGTTGTGAATTCCTGATTCTTCTGCTACTTCCCGATACTCAATATCAATTTCTTGTAGTGTTTCAATATGCTCTGAGACAAAACTGATAGGCACGACAACTAAATCTTTCACACCTTCTGCGCCTAGTTTTTTGAGGGCATCCTCAGTATAGGGTTGGAGCCATTCTACTGGGCCGACGCGACTTTGGTAAGCTAAGGTGTGGACATTGGGTCGATTCAGGGTCTTCATAATCAGGGCAGTACATTCTTCAATTTCTTGCTGGTAGGGGTCGCCAGCCTCTTCAACGTAGCTTTTAGGAACGCCGTGAGCGCTGAAGAATATATGAACCTCATCTGGATTAGGAAACTGTTCGAGTTCTTGGGCTATGAGTTCCGCTATTGCTTGCAGGTAGCCTGGTTCTTTGTACCAGGAAGGAATGACGGTGTAATCAATGGGCTGAAGTTTTGGATCTTCTTGCCAAAGCTTTTCTAAAAGCCGGAAGCTGGAACCACTAGTACTAATAGAAAACTGGGGATAGAGTGGTAAAATTACCAGATGTTCTATATTATCTTGGGTGATCTGTGCGATCGCCTCTTCTGTATACGGATGCCAATAACGCATTCCTACGTAAATTTTAGCTTCTTGTCCCAAATAACCCAACTGTTCTTTGAGAGCTTGTCCTTGCGCTTCTGTGATCCGCCGCAGCGGAGAACCACCACCGATTTGCTTATAATTTGCTTGAGATGTTCTGGTTCGCCTTGAGGCAATAAACCAGGCTAAGGGCTTTTGCAACCAGCGAAACGGTAGGCGAATAATTTCCGGATCGGAAAATAGGTTATACAAAAACGGCCCGACATCCTCTAGCTTATCGGGGCCACCGAGATTGAGTAATAAGACGCCTACACGACCCATAGCAGTTACTTTCCCCCAATCTTTTCAGATTTTTTACTAATGTTAACAATATATCTTTATTAAATATAAAGCTTAATAGCAAGGAAATATGCAATGGCAACAATTTTAAGAGATTGGAGTTACCGCTATCAGTGGCTATATGATGGCATTTCTAGTTTAGCAGCTTTAAGTTTAGGTGGTGAAGCCCGTTTTCGGCAGCTTGCTTTGCAAGGCTTAACAATTCACTCAGATACTCAGGTGTTAGATTTATGTTGCGGCAGTGGTCAAACAACGCAATTTTTGGTAAAGTTTTCACAAAATGTAACAGGATTGGACGCTTCACCCAAGTCTTTGCAACGGGCGCGGCTAAATGTACCATTAGCTTCTTATGTGGAAGCTTTTGCTGAGGAAATGCCATTTACAGATAATCTGTTTGATGTGGTGCATACTAGCGTCGCACTACACGAGATGCAGCCTCAGCAATTACGAAAAATTATTAATGAAGTTTATCGGGTGCTGAAGCCAGGAGGGGTGTTTACGCTGGTGGATTTTCACGCTCCTACGAATCCGATATTTTGGCCTGGGGTGTCAGTGTTTTTGCTGTTGTTTGAGACGGAAACAGCTTGGGAACTGTTGAAAACTGATTTGACTAAGTTGTTAACAGAGACTGGATTTGAAGCGAGTAAGCTAACTTTATATGCAGGCGGTAGTTTGCAAGTGATACAGGCGAAGAAGTGAACAATATTGCTTTATTAATAGTAGGTAAGATCCCCTGCTATTAATAAAGTATAGGTGATTGTTATAGCGGTTTTCGGCCATTGTGAGGTAGAATAACGCCACCCCCAACCCCCTCAGCGCAACCGAAAAGGGGGCTATGAGATTAATAAACGCTATATATTGAAATTAGCATGATGAAATTTTGAGGTTAATAAAAATGACACAGGAATTAATAGACCTCAGAACTTGTATCCTGGAAGGGCGTTACGCAGATGCCTTAGTAATTGTAGATGAATTAGAGGGCATGAGTAAACAAGCTATTCTGCGGAATATTCAAGCTTATTTAAGGATTCTGCTGATTCATTTGATTAAGAACCAACTAGAGCAGCGATTAACTGGTTCTTGGGTTGCTTCTATTCGTAATTCACTTATAGAAATTAAGAAGCTCAATCTCAAAGACAATAAAAACTCTTCTTATATTAATTTAAATGAATGGGATACTTATATTGAAGATGAAATAGAAGCAGCAGTGCGTGATGCCAGTGTGGAAGTTTTGAATGGAATGTACAATGAATTCAAACTGGCTGATATGGTTGATAGAAACCAGATTATTCAGACTGTTTTGAAGTTGTTGGCGCTAACTTATTCTTATTCAGTTAAGGAGTTACCCGCAGTTGTGGCTGAAAATTTAATTCAGCTATCTGGTGGAGAAGATTGGAGAGTAGGTAGGCGGTAAACAAATGACGCAAGAACTAATAGACCTCAAAAAAAGTATTTTGGAAGGACGTTATGCAGATGCCTTGGCAATTGTAGATGAATTAGAAGGCATGAGTAAAAAGGCTATTTTGCGGCAAATTAAATCGTTTTTAAGGATTCTACTGATTCATTTAATTAAAAATCAACTAGAACAGAGATTAACAAATTCTTGGGTAGCTTCTGTTCGCAACGCCATACGCGAAATTAAAGAAGTGAATTTAAAAGACAATAAAACATCTTACTATATCAATTTAAATGAATGGGAAAATTTGATGGATGAGGAAGTTATTGAAGATGCGATCGCAGATGCCAGCGATGAAGTAATGAATGGAGCATATAATCAATTTCAATTGGCTGAAATGATAGATAGAAATCAGATTATTCAGACTGCTTTGAAGTTTTTGGCACTAACTTATTCTTATTCAGCTAAGGAGTTACCCGCAGTTGTGGCGGAAAATTTAACTCAGCTACCCGGTGGAGAAGATTGGAAAGCAGGTAGGCCGTAAAACAAATGACGCAAGAACTAATAGACCTCAAAAAGAGTATTTTGGAAGGACGTTACGCAGATGCCTTGGCAATTGTAGATGAATTAGAAGGCATGAGTAAACAAGCTATTCTGCGAAATATCCAAGCTTATTTAAACATTCTGTTGATTCATTTGATTAAGAACCAAGTAGAACAACGATTAACTGGTTCGTGGGCGGCTTCTATTCGGAATTCAATTCGAGAAATTAAAAAGCTAAATATCAAAGATAATAAAACATCTTACTATATCAATTTAAATGAATGGGAAAGTTTGATGGAGGAGGAAGTTATTGAAGATGCGATCGCAGATGCGAGTCAGGAAGTGATCAGCGGGAAATTTACTCGCTCTCAGTTGTCAGCGATGCTAGATAAAAGCCAGATTTTAACTACAGCCACTAGTTTACTGGCTTTAACATATACTTATTCACCAAAGGAATTACCAGCGATTATGGATGATTATCTCAGTCAATTAGCTGGTGGTGAAGATTGAATAAATCGGGAAAAATAAGGTTTTAATCCCTGATAGAGATTTTGATGAATTGCAATGTTGCGCTCGTTGGCGGTACTGGTGACGGAAAATCGTTTCAATCCCTGATAGGGATTTTGATGAATTGCAATAGTACACTAGTATCAACTGCTTAATGAATTTTTATGTTTCAATCCCTGATAGGGATTTTGATGAATTGCAATTTGACAGAGTAGCGATCGCACCACTCAAGCAACGGGTTTCAATCCCTGATAGGGATTTTGATGAATTGCAATGTAGTTTGAGGGTTGCTTGCACGATATCGCCCGATGATGTTTCAATCCCTGATAGGGATTTTGATGAATTGCAATATGAGTCTTCTTTGAGCCAAGTTTATTGATAGAATCGTTTCAATCCCTGATAGGGATTTTGATGAATTGCAATATCACTCTGGGGGGTGTGGGGGGCAAAGCCCCCCGGGTTTCAATCCCTGATAGGGATTTTGATGAATTGCAATCAAGTAGTACCGCTATTAATATATTCCAGTCTTCTGTTTCAATCCCTGATAGGGATTTTGATGAATTGCAATGGTTCTTCACCATCCCCATCACCATCTCCGTCATCTGTTTCAATCCCTGATAGGGATTTTGATGAATTGCAATTTGCCTTTGGGGCGGTTGAAGGCGCTTGTCGCCAAGTTTCAATCCCTGATAGGGATTTTGATGAATTGCAATAAGTCTTTAGCTGGGCTTATATTCTTCCTATCAAAGTTTCAATCCCTGATAGGGATTTTGATGAATTGCAATTTATTTCTTCAAAAGCATTAGCTGATCCAGTTTCCGTTTCAATCCCTGATAGGGATTTTGATGAATTGCAATATCATCCGAAAGCTTTTGACAGAGCCAGGAATGTTTCAATCCCTGATAGGGATTTTGATGAATTGCAATTCTTTATGGAAAATTGAAGTTTTGGTAGTGGAGCTCGAAGGTTTCAATCCCTGATAGGGATTTTGATGAATTGCAATAAACGAGAAAGAGCGAGAATACTTGTTAATTAAATGTTTCAATCCCTGATAGGGATTTTGATGAATTGCAATTTGGAAGAAATAACGAGGGAAGATGCAAAACAAAAAGTTTCAATCCCTGATAGGGATTTTGATGAATTGCAATTTAGTTGCTGACGAGTCCAGGAACCGCCACCAAGCTTTTGATGTTTCAATCCCTGATAGGGATTTTGATGAATTGCAATTTCCGAATCCTTCATAATGTTTTTAATGATTTGTGTTTCAATCCCTGATAGGGATTTTGATGAATTGCAATTTAGCTGTGCGCTTCGCTTTCTGGCAACCCCATTAGTTTCAATCCCTGATAGGGATTTTGATGAATTGCAATAGGATACAGCAGCCGCGCAAGCCGAACAGCAGAGTTTCAATCCCTGATAGGGATTTTGATGAATTGCAATTGCGGTAGCCTGAAAGTCAAGCTATATTTAGTTTTCAAGGTGCGGTTGCGCGATTCAAGAGCAATAATAGCATTAGAGAATTCGTTTGGCAAGAGTGCTAGAAAAGTTTAAAAGCTAAAATTCTATTTTGATAAGCATTTCAGAGATTGCGCGGATGAAAATTGGGCGATCACTGGGTGAAAGCCTTGCTGGGGTTGAGATAGAAGCACTTTTTTTCGGCTGTGGAATTTGTACACCTACCCCTCCGCGCATTTGAGATGCAGAAACCTAACTATAAGGAAACTCAGCACAGAAAATAGTTTAGTCCCGTGGCTTTTCTTTGCCAATACCTCCGACTTTTCTCTGACAACAGCCACAGAGAAAGAACCCTTGGACAGCAAAGGAAGCTAATATTACAGTAAACTGATTCATCAATTGTAGTATTTGTTGTCATAGTACTGTACGGATAACCAACAATAAAGTTTTGGCCAATTCTAAGGTAGAGATGATGAAAGAAATAACACGCCGCAAATTTATCGCAACAACTACCCTGGCGACGGGTTTTGCCCTAGCTGTGCAACCCATTTCTGCCGGAGTCATCACCACCGATGCGAAGGGGTTGGTAGCTGGTGCGGTGAAAATTCCCGTCAAAGATGGTGAAATTCCTGCCTATCGAGCAGCACCTGCCACTGGTGAAAACTTCCCCATCGTCTTGGTGATCCAAGAAATCTTTGGCGTACACGAGCATATTCAGGATATCACTCGGCGCTTTGCCCAATTGGGGTATTTAGCGATCGCACCCGAATTATTTGTGCGTCAAGGCGATGTCTCGAAATTAAGCAGCATAGACGAAATTCGGCCAATTGTCTCCAAAGTGCCAGATGCCCAGGTGCTATCCGATCTTGATGCCACGGTACACTGGGCGGTGAAATCAGCAAAAGGTAATGCCAATAAATTGGCGATTACAGGCTTCTGCTGGGGCGGCCGTATTACCTGGTTATACGCAGCACATAATCCGCAGGTGAAGGCTGGTGTGGCTTGGTACGGACGACTCGTGGGCGATGCTACCAAACTAACGCCCAAGCATCCGGTTGATATTGCATCAACGCTGAAAGTCCCTATTCTCGGACTCTATGGCGGTAAGGATACAGGTATTCCCCTAGATACAGTAGAGCAGATGCGCGATCGCTTAAAATCCAGCAGCAGCAAATCTGAAATCATTGTCTATCCCGATGCATCCCACGCTTTTTTTGCCGATTATCGCCCCTCCTACCGCGAGAAAGAAGCCAAAGAAGGTTGGAAACGTCTTTTGGCTTGGTTTAAGCAAAATGGTGTTTAAAAAATTAGCTACTCGCAAAAGTTTTCGGTCTATGAACTGTGACGTTCAAAAAAGTTCCAAATTGTTTCGCTGGCGTTCAGCCCCAGCTTGGCATTGAATTTGTTTAGGCTCTCGTCAGTTGAGGAACCACCAGGCCAGAAATGTCCACCGTTTACTACCGCTAGCTGCCAGACTTCTGAGTTGCCACTACAACCTGTGTAGAGAGCGGTTTTCACTTTATCTTTAGAAAACTTCGGAGATTCATTTGATGAGGTACATTGATCGTGCGATCGCCAAAAATTTACCATGTCTGAGATAGAAACCAGCGCTCCTCGTTGAGTGTGGTCATTACCTTCATAAAGTACATCGCGATCGTTTGTACCGTTGAGCATTAACATTGATACGGAAGTTTTCGGCTGGCAATTAGGTTTGAGTCTAACTGGAAGCGAACCAGCTACTGATGCAAAACCAGCAATTTTATTAGGTAACTTACAAGCCAGTGCTTGGGTAAGTATGCCACCTCTAGAAAAACCCGTAGCATAAACTTTATGACTATCAATATTGATTTGCTGCTGAAGATGATCAATCAAAGCACTGACAAAGGAAACATCATCTACCCTTCCTTGAGCGTTACCTCTAAGACTCCATTTTTGGTCAATTCCATCTGGATAAACAACAATAAATCCTTTTTGTTCTGCTAATTCATTGAAGCGAGTCACATTACTGATAGACCGACCATTACCATCATCTCCATGAAATACTAAAACTAACGGCATTGGGCGGTCTGGATTATAAGATTTTGGAGTGTAAAAATAGTAAGTACGTAACTTTCCTTGGTCATGTAATTCCCCATAATTATCACCACTCAATATTTTTTCTTTAACTAGACTTTTTTCTTCAGCCTGAATAGAATTGCAGCCTGTCACTAAAGTCATTCCCAGTAGAAATATCAGAAGTTTTTTCAAAACCCGAGAATTTTGATATATATTCATGTTAATTAAATTGACTTATGTCAGATAATTTTATTTCCTTTGCAATTCTTATTTATAACAAATTTTTACCTAATAGAGGCTAACAACTCAACTAGGGTTGTTAGCCTCTATTTATATCTTAAACTCTTACAGTTACATAACGAGCAGGAACTCGAACCTTAACCCACCTGTTACCGCGTCGGACATTTTGCCAATGTGCACGAATTAACTTTCGTTCATATCGGGCAACAACAGTTTTATGCACAATACCAACTTGATGAACATTCGGTCTGACAATCATTTCTGCTGCCGATGCCTGTGAGGGCAAGGAGGAAATTGCAAATGGTAGAGCAAGTAATGTACCTAATAGAATACGTTTCATGTTCAAATCTCCATCAATTAATTTACTTGAGTTTTCTACAGCATTTATCAAGAATTTGTGAACAGATATTCTTACCTATTAGCTTTACAGTAAGTTTTATTTGTTACACAACTCCATTTATTTGCTGTATTGCTCTCAGTTTAAAATATTAAATTAAAAGATACAGTGGAATAAAGTCACAATTTAAGTATGACTTTAGTCACATTTTAGACTTTGGACAAAAAAAAAGAGGAGTTCCTGAATGAATATATGACTATATTTAAAGGCATAAGCTAATCCTCATGCATTTTTCCAGAATGATTCGCTTGTAGTAAGGGCTTCAGCCCTGCTTTTATGCAACTTACAGCTATTTTCAGGTAAATAGACCACGCGGTAGGAGCACAGAAAAAGCTCATTGGTGTCAACTTAACGTAGAAGTTAGACTTGGCAAGCTTTCCAGGTTTGACCCTCACAAGAACAGCCCCTCTCCCAATTTTGGGAGAGGGGAGCAAATTCTCTAGTTCCCCTTCTCCCAACTTGGGATTCGGGGTTAGGGGATGAGGGCAAAACGCCTTCTCAAAGCAGATTTTTTCTGAAGTTGACACCAATGAGCATTGCTGTGCCCCTACGACAGATGTGGTTCAAATACATGAAAACTGCTGTAAATGCTCATTAGCATACTCACACGAAATCCACCAATATATCTAAGGACAAATGACATCCCAAACATAGAAAAGCCTCCCGTTGAGGGAGGCTTAAAAGTTAGCGGAGAAAACTTGTTAAACTACAATGTACGTACACCCAGCGCTCCTCCTAATGCAGAGAAAATCGCCGAGACGGATGCTGTGGCAAACAGCCACCACGCTGCTGTAGCTGCGGCTTTGCGGGTTTCTTCTGCTTGGCGTTGTGCTTGACGCTTCACGTCTTCTAGGCGGCGTTGGGCTTCTTGCTGTATGCGTTCTGCACGTTGCAATACTGTGTTGCGTGCCCGTTCAATTTGGTCGATGATCCGGTTGGCATCTGCCTCAGAGATGTCCTCACGAGAACTCATAATTGCCACTAGGGTATCACGGTCAAAAGAGGACAGGCGATCGCGCAGAGCATCAAACCCTGCCTGGGGATCGTCAAAAAATGTGCGAACATCGCGCTTGATACTATCATAGTTGAGTTCTGGGCGATCCAGGGCGTTGAGATAGTTGCGAATGCGGCCGAAAACTCCGTCAATTGCATCTTGAATGCCCCGTTGGATGTTCCGCACTTGTTCTACAAATTGCTCCCTTACGGATACCATGTTATCGGCAATCCGTGCCGCTTCTTCATCAGAAATATCTTCCCGAATTTTCAGCAGGGCGATGATCGTAGAACGGTCAAAATGGGAAAGGCGATCGCTAAAAGTTTCTACCCCGGCTCGCGGATCATGCAACAGTAGTTGCAAGTCGCGCTTGATACCTTCAGGGTTGAGTTCTTCTTTGCCAGTTTGCCGCAGATACTCTTCTACATAACCTTTGAATGTTTCGATTCTTTGCTGTGTACGGGTAGCTAGGCGACGAGGCGCACGCACAAAGTTGCGAATCGAAGTTTGGGTGGAATCAATGATTTGATTAACTTGTTCTTCACTCAAGTCTTGGCGTTGACTGAGCAACTTCACCAGTGTATCTCGGTCTACCTGAGACAACCGACGGCGCAGTGCGACAGCTCCCTCTTTGGGATTTTCAAACAATCTGGTCAAATCTCGCCCTATACCTTCTGGGTTGAGTTCTTGTTTACCAGTATTCCGCAGATAATCTGCGATCGTGGTGGTAACTGAGTCGTATTGATCTTTGGCTTTATCCACTACAGCTTGGGGTGTGTGGCGAATATTATGCCAGGACTCCTCAGCAGAACTGATGATTTGATTAACTTGATCTTCATTCAAATCTTGCCGCTGACTCAACAATTGCACCAAGGTATCGCGGTCAAAACGAGACAAGCGGGCGCGAATTGAGGTAATTCCAGCTTGGGGATCTTCCAGTAGCTTTTTGAACTCCGCGCGGATGGCATCAGGATTCAGTTCGGCTTTTCCAGTATTACGCAGATATGATTCTACATTCAGCCACAGGGTTTCTGCTTGATATTGTGCCTGTTCTGCTAATCCTTTGGATTCTACCAAGACGCGATCGCGCTGTTTTTCCAACTCATCGAGAATGCTGTCTACTTCATATAGCTGCACATCATTACGTTGCAGCAATATCTCCCGCAACTCCTGACGTTCCAGGTGCGCTAGTCGCAATGTCAGGGTTTCATCATCTGCATCTGAGTCTTGCAACAGTGGTTTGAAATTCTGCTCTATGCCTTCGGCGCTCATATCTGCTTTCGGGGTAACGAGCAGATAACTTTCCACTGCACGTTGCAAGTCTTGGACTATCTCTGTTTCTTCGACAACTTTCACTGTCGTTAGCACATCTTGGCGGACAGCTTCTAACTGATCTGCAATGCGGTGAATTTGGGTTTGGGTAAGCAGTCCCCGTTGTTGCAGGATGTTGACAAAATCGTTGCGGGATAGTCGCTCTATTTCTCTCTTGACTATTCCGGGGTCAGCTGCTGGATCGTAAATGACATCACGAAATTCCTGAGCGATTTTTTCTGGGCTTAGTTGCCAAGCATAAGTGTTGTGCAGATAGTTTTCGACATCAGCCCGAATTGGGCTATAGGGTTGTGATGGTGTTGGCAACCCTAGCTTATCTGCTTGTTGGGTGACTTTCTCTTTGGCAGTGGTGAGGCTACCCAAGATTTTTTCCACATCCAAATCAGGCAAATCGGCGCGTCCCAACACAATGCTGGTTAAGGCAGCTAGTCCTTGTTGGACTGTACTTTGAATTGCTCCTGGAGCCGCCTTTTGCTCACCTTCTTTGGAATTACGTGTTTCTGTTACTAAGCGATCGAGCTTGGCGTTGAGTTCATCTGTTTTAGCTTGTCCGGCTGGGAGTGATTTCAAATAATCGATTAACTCACCCATACGGTCTTCCGTGGGTGGTTGCTGACTGACCACTTGCTGCCAAACTTTATACAAGGTATCAGCAATTCGGCTAACGTCTTTTTTGGAAAGATCGGTGCGACTGCTGACTAACTCGATGAACTTTTCCCGGTCGATGTTGCGGATATCTGGAGTCCCTGCGATCGCTTTTAATTGCGGATCGTTGAGTAAATTTTCAAAGTCGCTCCGAATTTTCGACACATCTAGCTCTGGAGGACGTACCTTATCTAAGTAATCCTCTATATTCTCCCGGATACTCGTAGGGTCGATGGCGTTTCCTAGCTCCCGACGGATAGCGGCGGCGGCGGCTTCAGCCGTTGCTACCACTTGGTTATTCACAGCTTTTGCGCCCAGTGCGGCGGTGGCTGTGCCCATAATCGCCTGAAACCCTGAAGTTGCCGTATTGACGACTGAGCCAATTAAGGAACCTACGGTGGTAGAACTTACCCAAACGAGGATTAAGAAGTAAGCACCCCAAATCACCAAGCCGAGAATTGCTCCCAATGCTGGATCTAAGATTAAAAGGCTCAATTTTACCGCGAGGAAAGAAGCAATTAATAAGGCGATCGCTACAGTTACTACTGTCCAAATCCCTACTGCTGTACCAATTTTGCGAATAGTACCGCCCAAACTTCCCACTTCCCCACTATTATCTGAATCCGAGTCAGATGAGTGCCCCAGGTAGGAAATACCGGCTGCTAGGGAGAGATTAGTTAGAACTAATTGGAAAGCAAAGGCTAAGATCACGCCGGAGATTAAAGCCACAAAAAAGCGCGGACCGGAAGTGATAACCGATGCCTGTGCTGGCGTGACGTTTGACGTATCCCCTTGAATCTGTGCCACCCACAATAGTGGTTTGTAGAGTCCCACCATGATTTCCGTACTTTGGAACATTGTATTTCCTTGTTCTAAGTTTAAATTTAGGGAATTAAGAATTTCTTGAGAAGCAACTCTTAGATATGTATAGTATGTATTTATGTCTGTACCTATGGCAATACCTAACTCTGTTAGCTCAGAATCGTAGAATTTACCTGTTTAAAGCATCTCTCCCAAGGCTGAAAACCGTATCCAGCCAAAGATATAACTTTTCTATCTAACGCGGAAAAGATTCCTGATCAGATGAAAAACTTGGCTAAGTATTGGCTGCTACGTTTTAATTTTTAATTACTAAGTCACAACTATTTATTTTGCAAAAATTGCAGTTCAATCACGATAATTTTACATTTATTTATAATTAGATTTTTATCACCCTCTCAGGGTGGATTTGTCAGGACCAAGGAGTTGTTAATTATCCTCCGTAAGAAGTGCATGTAGTTTATGCCTACAGACAGAAAGGATCTGAGTTTTAGATAGCTACATTAAACTTAACAAAATAAATCGTTGAGGACAAAAAAATGGCAGTTCCAGAAACTCGCCCTTCTAGTGGTTTACCACCTGTTGCAACCGAATACAACGGCGTAGATCGCAATGCATTTTTGTTTGGCTGGACTCCCCAAGCCGAAATTTGGAATGGTCGCTTGGCAGCTATTGGCTTTCTCGCCTATTTACTTTGGGATTTAGCTGGTTATAGCGTTCTGCGTGACGTTTTACATCTGATTGGCTACTAGAAATTTAACACCTGAAAACCTATTATATTTTGGAGGGAAAAAATGGCAAATCAAGAAACTCGCCCTTCTACTGATTTACCACCTGTTGCAACGGAATACAACGGTGTAGATCGGAATGCATTTTTGTTTGGCTGGACTCCCCAAACCGAAATTTGGAATGGTCGCTTGGCAGCTATTGGCTTTCTCGCCTATTTACTTTGGGATTTGGCTGGTTATAGCGTTGTTCGTGACGTGCTACACATCATTAAATATTAGCAATAGCTAAAGAGTGAGGAGGAGCCACTGCGTTGCAGGGGTTCCTCCTTTGTAGCAAGTGGCGTTGGTCAGTTTTAAACATACTATTAATTAAAAATTAAAAACTGATAATTCTTAATTCCTGGTTAATCTCGGTTTTGGTAGGCAAAATTAAAAAGCTACTTAAAAGCCTTATTAAATATAGATTTTATGAAATTCAAGTCGATGTAAAAAAATGAGCGAACGAATGAATGTAATTAGACTAAATATAGAACACCACAAAAAGTGTGTAGAATTTAATCATTTGTAGGTTGGGTAGAACGGAGTGAAACCCAACATCAAGTCTCAATATTTCCGAATCCCTTTTACGGTAACGTGTACTAATACCAATTCTGTATTAAGATGCACAAAACTATATGAGGAACGAACCGTATTCTCTGCGAGAGGCTTCCACAAAGGCGCAGCGTCTCGTAGACAAGGACACAAAGAAAGAAAATTTGGCGCAGCCTCACAAAGAAATGGTATAAGGATTGCTTGCCATTTTTCCACACCCTACCTCCCGAAGTTTATTTAGTAGCGAAAAAAGCCACCTAGTTATAGGTGACTTATCTATGATTGAAATTTGATCAAAATTACTGAAATTCTGAAGAGCGATTATTCATCAATAGAAGTGGGAATGCCCAAAACGGCGCAGGGAAAATTATAACCTAGTGCCTCAATCATCTGATGATTGACAGATGTGCATCCTAGAAACAAAATATCGGCAGTTTCTGATTCAACAACTTTCTTAAGTTCTGTGGCAATGCAGCCAAACCGCAAATGAGATTTGAAAGAACCCTGCCATTCTTCAGCTAGACTTCGGGCTTGCCAGAGAATTATATCTGCTTGTTGCAGGGGAGTTGCCACTGTCTGCAATTTAGGTTGAGTTAATACCAGTGTGACAGACTTTGATACTTCACTGATTTGACACTCCAATGAAGGCTGTTTTTCTGGAAAGCTCAAGATATTTGGATACTGACTGCTTTGATTGTCTTGTACCACATAAACGGCTTGAACTGTGACTTGGGCATTAGTGGCTAAACGCGTTTGATGGGCAATCCAAAAGGCAATATCTAGTGCCGTATGACTGTTAGGAGATGCGTTATATGCAACTATTAAGTTAACGGCTTTTTCTGTTTGAGGTTTTTTAGAAAAAGGTTTTTTTGGTTCTGGCAGCAGTACCATTTGTTCAATTAAGTCATCTCGTCCTGTGGCACTTTGCAGACGTGCTAACATTGGCTTAATTTGCACAGCTTTACTTCTCCTTATGAAATGAAGTACTCATGAGAAGCAGGGGGAGAAATTTTAGATTTTGGACTTCGGCTACGCTCAGTCGAACGATTTTAGATTGAGGACGATAACCAAAATCTCCAATCTTAAATCAATCAAGGAAACCCCAATAATAACTGTATTTACAGCCAAAGTCTTGGGGGTTCCTTCCATTGCCTACGGAGTTAGCTGACGGGCTAAGACTGGAAGGTGTCTCTCTCTTAATAGTGCTGAGTTGTGAGTGCTGAGTTAAAGATTAATAGATTCCTAACTCTTAACTCCTCACTTTTTATGAGATACGCCCCACAATATGGTTCCTCCGCTTCAAATTCAGCTTTCATGAATTTGAATTAGGCTACCCACTAGAAAAAATGATAATCTAAATTTAGTCGTCTTGGGCAAAATATTGATCAAGGAAATTCAGCGCGTGGTTGCGGAGTTAAAAATACTCTTTTAAGCTTCGCATGGCGGCGCGAACCTCTTCCAGAGCAGTTTCGGTAACGCGTGGATGCTCAAAACAAACTTCTAATACTCTCCTATATTAGCATCTGGGCTATTGGTCATCAAGACGATGCGATCGGCATATAAAGTGATTCATCTACATCGTGGGTAATCATCATCGCTGCTTGAAGATTATTTTCCCAAATATCTCATACCTGCTGCTGCAATTGGCCACAAGTTAGCGCATCTAGTGTCCCAAAAGGTTTATCCATCAATAACATTTTGGGACGAATTGCTAAAGCTCTGGCAATACCTACTCCTTGTTTCATACCTCCAGAAATTTCATCAGGATATTTGTCAGCCCCCGCCGTCAAGTTTACCATTGCCAAGTGTTGATTTACAATGCTGATTTCTTCAGCCGTATTGGCATTTTTTAACACTTCATCCACGGCTAAACGGATATTTTATCGCACTGTTAAGTAAGGTAACAGCTAATAGTTATAAAAAAATATCCGCAAAACTTGCAGACTAAATGATTATTGTAATTCCTCGTTAAGATGAAAACTATATTATAATTATAGTTTTTTGTAAATTTTATATACGGATAGTTAATTAAGTAAAAGAACATATAAAATGTATTTCTTTTGATAGATTAATTAAATCGCTAATTTTGTCAAAAAAACACTGCACTCGGTAAACTAATTGCATATAGTAGTGAAGTTTACTCCTCGATCTCCTCGCTGAATTTAACATAATGGATTTTAGTCAAGTACTGGCTGAAAAAGCGGACACCATCCTTGATAAATGGATTACAGCAGTTCGCAACGATAGACAGATTGAAAGTGCTGATGATTTATCTTATACAGCGGTAAAGGATCACATCCCTGATGTTTTGAAAGCAATGGTAACGGTGCTTTCAAAATATCAGGATAATCATATTCAGTCGATAGTTAATGCGAGTGTCCAGCATGGAGCTATTCGAGCCGAACAAGGATTTGATCCAACCGAAATAGCTAGAGAATATCATTTGCTACGAACATTAATATTTGATGCTATACAAGCAGATTTATTGAGTGGAACACCTGTAGAGATAATTCGTTCTATACGTTTGATTGACGCTATCATAGATGAAGCGATCGCTCGATGTTTTAAGAGTTATGTTGAAGAGCGGTTGCGAGAATTACAGCAGTTGCAGTCAGTAGTTACGCTCCATAATGAGGAACTTACGCGCTTAGTTACCGCAAATCAAAAGTATCTTTCCCAACTAGCCCATGAATTTAAACAACCTCTAACTTCTATTATTGGTTACTCGGATCTGTTTTTACGCCAACAACCGCGAAAGACTGAGGTGAAAGACACTTCTGCCAATTTAGAACACATTGAGCGTGTGCTACGGAATGGTAGGCAATTACTGCACCTGATTAATAATGTACTAGAATTCTCGCGGGATGATCCAGGGCAAATAAAATTCCAACTAACGGCTACCGATGTACGTGAATTAATTAATAATGTATGTGAAATGTTGGAACCTTTAGTTGCTGAGAAAAATTTAAAAATCGTAGTAGATTGCGATCGCGCCCCTAAAGAATTAATCACAGATTCTTTTAAATTCCAACAGATTGTTACAAATCTTATTAGTAATGCGATTCGCTATACAGAGTCGGGGACTATTATTATAAGGTGTAAGGTGTTGGAGAATCAGAGATGGGCGTTCGCGGTTTCTGACACTGGAATTGGCATTGCACCAGAAAACCAAGCCCAGATATTTGAACCCTACTTTCGCGTGAGTTGTAGCAATCGTTCCTATCTTCCTGATAGTACTGGATTGGGGTTAGCGATCGTCTCGCGGTTAGTGAAACTATTGCAAGGTCAAATTAACCTAGTCTCAGAGGTAGGGGTTGGTTCTACTTTTACGGTAATTTTGCCCTTAGAAGTGAAGATTTGAGAAGTTTATAGTATTTTTTTAAAACTCATGAAATAAGGCGTGAGATAAAAAATCAATGGCTAGATACTGGTTAACTGCTGTAACTATTAAAACTTAACCTTCGGAAGTGAAAATTTCGCAAACAAGTTAATCTAAGATCCCGTTGCTTTACAATAAGACTTACGTAAAACTACACGGGGTAGGGGCAATTCATGTAGCTTTAGCTGACCGCAGGGTATTGCCCCTAGCTAAAAATCATTCTTTTCAGTTATTGTTTGCGTAAGTCCTGTGCAAAATCCGGCTCAAAAGGGTAAGCCACTGGGTAGACCCTAGAGATAACCTGATTAGCATTAAAACTGTATACTATCAGTAGCTCTAATGCTTGCGGTAGTTGTGTTTCTTCTCTATAAGATGCTACGCGAACATTTTAAATTTTGAATTGCTTATGTCCTTTGTACCTTTACATATTCACAGTGACTACAGTCTACTTGATGGGGCTAGTCAGCTACCAGAGTTGGTGGATCAAGCGATCGCACTGGGGATGAAAGCGATCGCCCTTACCGATCATGGTGTCATGTATGGCGCGGTTGAATTGATCAAAATCTGCCGTAGTCAAAATATTAAGCCGATTATCGGCAATGAAATGTATGTAATTAACGGCGATATCGAGAAACAAGAACGCCGCCCCAAATATCATCAAGTTGTTTTAGCTAAAAATACCAAAGGTTACAAAAATTTAGTCAAAATAACCACAATTTCTCACCTCAAAGGTGTTCAAGGCAAAGGAATTTTTTCTCGTCCTTGTATTAATAAAGATTTACTAAAAGAATATCATGAAGGCTTGATTGTCACCAGTGCTTGCTTAGGTGGAGAAGTTCCCCAAGCGATTCTCAGTGGTAGACCAGATGCAGCCCGGAAAGTTGCTCAGTGGTATAAAGATGTATTTGGTGATGATTATTATCTAGAAATTCAAGATCACGGCTCCCAAGAAGACCGAATTGTGAATGTTGAAACAGTCAAAATTGCACGGGAACTAGGGATTAAATTTGTTGCAACTAATGATTCGCATTTTATTTCTTGTTTTGACGTTGAAGCCCACGATGCTTTGCTCTGTATTCAAACTGGCAAGCTAATTATTGAAGATAAGCGAATGCGTTATAGCGGTACAGAGTATCTCAAATCTGGTGAGGAGATGCAGCAGCTATTTCGAGACCATTTGCCGGATGATGTGATTGCAGATGCGATCGCTACCACTGAAGAAGTCGCCGATAAAGTCGAGCCTTACCATATTATGGGTGAGCCTCAGATTCCTACACCCCCAATTCCCTCTGGTCATACTCCTGACACTTACGCCGAAGATGTTGCATGGAGTGGACTTTTAGAACGATTAAATCGCAAATCTCGCCAGGAAGTCGATTCTGTCTATAAAGAAAGATTAGAATACGAACTGAAAATGATTCAGCAGATGGGTTTTTCCAAATACTTTCTAGTTGTATGGGACTACATCAAATTTGCTAGAGATAATAACATTCCTGTGGGACCAGGTCGGGGTTCGGCAGCTGGTTCATTAGTTGCTTATGCAATGCGAATTACTAATATTGATCCTGTACATCATGGGTTACTATTTGAGCGGTTCTTGAACCCAGAACGTAAATCAATGCCTGATATTGATACGGATTTCTGTATTGAACAACGGGATAAAGTTATAGAATATGTAACTGATAAATATGGTGCAGATAGAGTTGCCCAAATTATTACTTTTAACCGCCTAACTTCTAAAGCAGTTTTAAAAGATGTCGCCAGAGTATTAAATATTCCCTACGGGGAAGCTGACAAAATGGCAAAATTAATTCCTGTGGTGCGGGGGAAACCAACGAAACTTAAGGTGATGATTTCTAAGGAAACCCCAGAACCACAGTTTAAAGAGAAATATGATAAAGAACCCCATGTTCGCCATTGGCTTGATATGGCGATGCGAATTGAAGGAACTAACAAAACTTTTGGTGTTCATGCAGCAGGTGTGGTAATTTCTGCTGATCCACTTGATGAAATTGTGCCGCTACAAAAGAATAATGACGGTTCTGTGATTACCCAGTATTTCATGGAAGACCTGGAATCAATGGGTTTGTTGAAAATGGATTTTCTGGGTTTACGGAACCTAACACTAATTCAAAGAACTGTTGATTTAATTCAAGAAACAAGAGGATATCGGGTTGATCCTGATGAAATTCCCCGCCAGGAAAGAAAAGCACAAAAGATATTAGCTAAAGGTGAACATAGTTCTCTACCAAAAGATGTCCAAAAAACTTATGAATTATTAGAAGCAGGTGAGTTAGAAGGGATATTTCAATTAGAATCTTCTGGGATGCGTCAGATAGTCAGAGATTTGAAACCTTCTAATATAGAAGATATTTCTTCAATTTTAGCACTTTATCGACCGGGGCCATTAGATGCGGGACTGATTCCGAAGTTTATTAACCGCAAACACGGGCGAGAAAAGATTGATTATCAACACACCATTCTGGAACCAATATTAGACGAAACCTATGGAATTATGGTCTATCAAGAGCAAATCATGAAAATTGCTCAGGATATGGCTGGATATACCTTAGGACAAGCTGACTTGCTGCGCCGGGCGATGGGTAAAAAGAAAGTTTCGGAAATGCAAAAGCAGCGTGAAAAATTCGTAGATGGCGCAGCTAAAAATGGTGTTCAGAAAAAAGTTGCGGATGAATTATTTGAGCAAATGTTAAAGTTTGCTGAATATTGTTTAAGCTATGATACAGAAGTATTGACGGTAGAATATGGCTTAATACCGATTGGGGAAGTTGTAGAAAAATGCATTGAATGTACTGTGTACAGCGTTGATAATAATGGAAATATTTACACGCAACCTGTGGCACAGTGGCATGATCGCGGACAACAAGAAATGTTTGAATATTGTTTGGAAGATGGTTCATTGATTCGGGCAACAAAAGATCATAAATTTATGACTGTTGATGGTCAAATGTTGCCAATTGATGAAATATTTGAACGAGAATTGGATTTGATGCGGCTAGAGGGTTTGCCGAATTAGCCAGAATAAAACTTTAGTAGGGGACTTCCAACAAATAAATTATCCAATCTTGTGGGGTGGGCAGCGTTCGACTGAGCGCTCACGCCGAAGTCTTGCCCGCCTTGGACTACGGGCGGGCGAGACGCCCACCCCACAAGAAATAGTTGAGTATTCTTTTATTTGGAAGTCCCTAGTATGAGATTACGCTCTTGAATTAGCAGTGATCATATTTGCAAGACTAATACTTTTGTTTTTATGGTTACTGAAAGCGATCGCTTTGAAAAATGATTCAACAAAATTTTAGCAATGGAAGCGCACCTTTGCTGCATATTATGCCTATAAGGTTACACTTGGTGACATGATCAAAGGAGGTCATGTTTTTATGTTGTTATATGAAGATATTGGTGCTGAATGCCGGATCGAGCAGCCAAAAGAGTTGTCTGTATGAGATTGCAGATGAGGCTCTTCCCACCCAAGCACTCGAACCCCTTTGGGAAGGGAAAATTAACTGGACTCAAGATCGGGGTGTGGCAGAAATTGAGGTGAAAACTGCTACGGGTGCAACGCTGCAAAAATCAATCTCTGGTGATTCCCCAGAGGCACACCTCACGTATATGCTGCATACACTTACTTATGATGCTACCAAGGTAATTGATCAGTTGTCAGAAATCGATGTGGTGGGGCATCGAATAGTACATGGTGGACAGGATTATCGAGATAGTGTGGTAATTACTGAGGATGTCAAAAAGGCGATCGCACGTCTATCTAACCTTGCTCCCGAACATAATCCAGTCGCTTTAGAAGGCATAGAAGCAATTGAAAAAATCTTCAAAGATGTCACCCAAGTAGCAGTATTTGATACCGGATTTCATGCCACTTTACCCGATGCAGCAGCAATCTATCCCGGCCCCTATGAGTGGGTAGAAGAAGGTATCCGGCGCTATGGGTTTCATGGTATCAGTCACCAATACTGTTCTCAACGTGCTGCCCAAATTCTCGGTCGAGATGTTGCGTCTGAGCGGTTAATTACCTGTCACCTGGGCAATGGTTGCTCTTTAGCAGCGATTAAAAACGGTCGTAGTATTGATACCACTATGGGATTCACGCCTGTAGAAGGATTGATGATGGGCAGTCGTTCTGGTTCAGTTGATCCAGGGATTCTGATTTATCTGTTGCGATACTGTAATTACTCTGTCGAAAGGTTAGATTATGTATTAAATAAAGCTTCTGGGTTAAAGGGAATTTCGGGTGTATCTAGCGATATGCGTGAGGTGAAAGAAGCGATGTCTACGACGGGCTACGCCTACACTCAAGGTAATACCCGCGCTCAACTGGCCTGGGATATCTACGTACATCGTCTACGTTCTGCGATCGGTGCAATGCTTACCAGTTTGGGCGGATTAGATGCTTTGGTATTCACAGCAGGCGTGGGTGAACACTCTCCAGAAATTCGCCAAGCTGCCTGTGAAGCCTTTGGATTTATCGGACTGAAAATAGACCTTGATAAAAATCAACAGCAGCCTGTTGATCAGGATATTGCAACACCCGATTCAGCAGTGCGGGTATTAGTTATTCATACTCAAGAAGATTGGGCGATCGCCGGGCAATGCTGGCAACTTTTGAAACACTAAAAATAGCTACATCAGCTATGATTCAAAGTTTTTTACCTATTTGGTCATGGATGCTCTCCTGTACCATATAAGTGAGTAATTTTACGAGAGGTATATTGTATACAGGAAGTTAGTTATACCTGGGAAAACAAGAAAAATATGTTGTTATCGCGTCAAGCTATTGCTACACCTTTTGCAATTTGTGTGTGTATTTTAGGAGTTGGCTTGATTCAATTCCCCCAATTGCAAAAACTAATAAATAGCAAAAAATCTGCATCTTTAGAAACTCTAGAAAAAGAAATAAAATCTGAAAAGCTCCGTCTTAATTTTCTCCAAAAAATGCCGAGTTTTGGTTATGATAACTTCATTGCAGATTTGGTATATCTGAATTTTTCACAATATTTCGGAGATGATGAAGTTCGGGATAAAACAGGTTATAGTTTAAGTCCAGAATATTTTGAAGTCATTCTAGAACGCGATCCGCGATTTTTAGCAGCGTATCGGAGTCTTTCTGTCAGTACTTCATTGTATGCTGGTATGCCAGAACGCGCGATCGCATTGTCAAAGAAAGGCTTAAAATCCCTATCTCCTTCAGTTCCCGAAAAGTCTTATTACGTGTGGCGTTATAAAGGAATTGATGAGTTATTATTTTTAGGGGATGCTCAAGCTGCCCAACAGTCTTTTACAACGGCGGCAAACTGGGCTAGTAAATTCCCAGATGCAGAGAGTCAGCTGATCGCTAATAGTTCCCAAAAAACTGCGGAATTTTTGAGTCGAAATCCTAATAGTAAATATGCTCAAATTTCTACCTGGGGAATGGTTTTAAATTATCAAGTTGATGAGAGAACTCAGAAACGAGCAATTAGGGCAATCGAAGCTTTGGGAGGAAAAGTAATTACAACTCCTGAAGGAAATCACAAAATTGTATTTCCCCCAAAAGATTAAAATAATTCGTAATACTTCTCTTCTTAGGCTACGCCAACGGCTGCGCTCAGTACAAGTTCGTAATGACGCTCTCTACGAGACGCTAAAAGCGTAGCTTGCAACTCTTACAGAGTACGCGGACTCGCTACCGCTAACGTAATTCGTAATTTTTAGGAGCAATACTAGTGTCAATACAATTAGGAGAATCTGACTTTCAAATATTAAAGTGTTTTCCTGTTATGTCCCAGTTGCGCCTTCACCTTGAGCAGGCTAAGTTTGTAGAAAAAGTTAGATATCAAATGAAAGAAGGATATCAACTTGCATTCTTGGAAGTAGAGGAGCAAGCTGTGGCAGTGGCTGGATTTCGCATTTCTACGTGTTTAGCATCAGGAAAGTTTTTATATATTGATGACTTAGTTGTTGATGAATTGAAGCGGTCACATAGTTATGGTCAACAGTTATTTCAGTGGCTAATTGAATATGCAAGAAATCATGGCTGTGAACACCTGAGTCTTGATTCTGGTGTTCAGCGATTTGCAGGTCACAGGTTTTATCTGATGCAACGCATGAGCATTACAAGTCATCACTTTTCAATAGAGTTGTAGCGACAAACAAAATGAGTGTGAAAAATCACATTTTTTGGTATGACGGTAAATTAATTAAGTCCCAAACCTTAGAGTTAAATATTAACGATCCGGGGTTACTTTATGGAGCCACTATTTTTACAACGTTGCGGGTTTATGACAACTCGCTAGATAGTAGTTTAACCAATTGGCTCTCACACTGCGATCGCCTACTTTTTTCAATCCAATCTTTTGGTTGGCAACAACCCGATTGGAATCGTCTGCGTCAAGGTGCCCAAATTCTCCTGGCACATTTCCCCGTTCTCAGAATTACCCTTTTTCCCGATGGACGGGAGTGGATAACTGGCAGATTATTACCACAAAATTTGACAGAAAAACAAAAAACTGGTATTGTCTGCGCCGTTGCTAGTCCTGAATTTTATCGCTCTCTCCCCTCTCATAAAACTGGAAACTATTTAAGTGCTTGGTTGGCAAGAACTAGCTTAGATGCCCAAGAAGCAATATTAGTCGATGCCCAAGGAAATTGGCTAGAAACCAGCACAGGCAACCTTTGGGGATGGTGTAACGGCAGTTGGTGGACGCCGCCAAAGAAGGCAGGAATTTTGCCGGGAATTTTGCGATCGCAACTTGTCAACTGGTTGCAAAACCACCAGCAGCCAGTGCGTGAAGAAACTTGGAGCGTCGAATTAGTCCAGAGATTTGAAGCGATCGCCTACACTAATAGTGTGGTAGAAATTATTCCGATTCATACCGTTCATCAGCCCACAGGATCGCTACAATATAATCCCTACCATCCTAGTTTTCAGCAAATTAGGGAGCTTTTTCTAGCATGATAGCTACGCCATGTTGTTACACTTAAGATAAGTTAACATAATTCTTAACAATGACCTTTCCGAGCAGAGAAGCTAGGCGATGGCGCGAAAAATACAGGAGGATAGACCTTAGTGAATAAAAAATGGAGAAATGCGGGGCTGTACGCGCTGCTGTTTATTGTCGTCATTGCGCTGGGAACAGCATTTTTTGACAAACAACCCCAGAGCAGAGAGATATGGCGATACAGTCGCTTTATTCAAGAAGTTCAACAAGGCAGAGTAGAAAAAGTCAGTTTGAGTGCAGATCGCTCTACAGCACTGGTTACACCCAAATATGACCCAAATAAACGGATTGTGACCTTAGTCCCCGATCCAGACCTGATCAATACCCTGACTTCAAAAGGCGTTGATATTTCTGTTTTGCCCCAAACCGATGAAGGATTTTGGTTTAAGGCACTGAGCAGCTTATTTTTTCCTGTATTGCTTTTGGTTGGCTTATTCTTCTTGCTACGTCGCGCTCAAAGTGGCCCAGGTAGCCAAGCGATGAACTTTGGCAAATCCAAAGCCAGAGTCCAAATGGAACCACAAACTCAGGTGACATTTGGCGATGTTGCTGGTATTGACCAAGCCAAGTTGGAATTAAACGAAGTCGTAGACTTTCTGAAAAACGCCGATCGCTTTACCGCCGTTGGTGCAAAAATTCCTAAAGGTGTGCTGTTAGTTGGCCCTCCTGGTACAGGTAAAACCCTCCTAGCTCGTGCTGTAGCTGGTGAAGCCGGTGTACCCTTCTTCTCGATCTCCGGTTCGGAATTTGTGGAAATGTTCGTCGGTGTGGGTGCATCCCGCGTCCGCGATTTGTTTGAACAAGCTAAGACCAATGCTCCTTGTATCGTCTTCATCGATGAAATTGACGCCGTAGGTCGTCAACGGGGTGCAGGTTTAGGTGGTGGTAACGATGAGCGGGAACAAACCCTCAACCAGTTGCTCACAGAAATGGACGGCTTTGAAGGCAACACAGGCATCATCATTATTGCCGCCACCAACCGTCCTGATGTCCTAGATGCAGCACTATTGCGTCCTGGTCGCTTTGACCGTCAAGTTGTGGTAGACCGTCCTGATTATGCCGGACGCAGCGAAATTCTCAAGGTACATGCCCGTGGCAAGACCTTGGCAAAAGATGTGGACTTGGATAAAATCGCCCGTCGTACCCCTGGATTTACTGGCGCAGATTTATCCAACCTGTTGAATGAAGCCGCAATTTTGGCAGCACGTCGGAATTTGACTGAAATTTCGATGGATGAAATCAACGACGCGATCGATCGCGTATTAGCTGGTCCAGAGAAGAAAGACCGGGTAATGAGCGAAAAGCGCAAAACCTTGGTAGCATATCACGAAGCTGGTCACGCCTTGGTTGGTGCTTTGATGCCAGACTACGATCCCGTGCAGAAGATTAGCATCATTCCTCGCGGTCGCGCAGGTGGTTTAACTTGGTTTACCCCCAGCGAAGACCGGATGGACACTGGTTTATACAGCCGCGCTTATCTGGAAAATCAGATGGCTGTGGCTTTAGGTGGTCGGATTGCTGAAGAATTAATCTTTGGTGAAGAAGAAGTTACCACTGGTGCTTCTAACGACTTACAACAGGTAGCACGGGTTGCTCGTCAGATGATCACCAGATTTGGGATGAGCGATCGCTTAGGCCCAGTCGCCCTTGGTCGTCAGCAAGGTAATATGTTCCTTGGACGGGATATCATGTCAGAGCGTGATTTCTCTGAAGAAACTGCCGCCGCCATTGATGAAGAAGTCCGCAAACTTGTGGATGTAGCCTACACACGCGCTAAAGAAGTGTTGGTGCGTAACCGCCAAATTTTAGATGAGATAGCGCAAATGCTGGTTGATAAAGAAACGGTAGACGCCGAAGAGTTGCAAGAAATTCTGTCGAATAACGATGTGACAACCGCCGCCTTTGCCTAATTTAATCAGTAGTTAGGAGTTAGGAGTTAAAAACAATTTCTAACTCCTAACTTTTAAAATTCGGAGTAATTCTGGGATTTTCCAGAGTTACCCATTTTTTTAACCAAATTCGGTGGGTTTAAGTCCCGGTTACAAAACTAGGACTAGCTCTTTCAAGGTGGTGAAATTTGGAACGAAGATTGGTTATTTCGACCTTCAAAAATCCCCAAATCTGAGCGGCGGATTCAAGGTGGTAGCACTGGAACAACGTATCTTCGTTTGTCACCTTGAAAGGACTAGTCCTAAAAACTTAATTACGAATTACGTTAGAGTCACGCAAAGCGAGTCCGCGTACTCTGTAAGAGTTGCAAGCTAGGCTTTTAGCGTCTCGTAGAGAGCGTCATTACGAATTACGAATTATTTTAAGTTCCTTTGTCAAAAGCCCGGTCTTGATGACCGGGCTTTTAATCCGAAATGGGGTTATATTCCCCAAAGGTTAGTTATAGAGTTTCAGTATAAATCGGTAGTCTGATAGATACTACCACCTGAGCATAATCAATTCCGGAAAATTAGAAATTTTTTCTAGATACACCAAAATCAATCAAAGAAACTATAGATTCTGATTCTCTCCCGTGAAAACTAGAAATCAGGGTAATTCGGAGATTTTACGAATTACCCTGATTGTGATCAAGGCAAAAGAATCTATGCATTCTGTGGCGCACCCCTACTTAGCGATCAAAAGTGTTCTCAAGAAGATCACTTTCCGAATCTTGACATGATTAGCGTCAAGAGTGACTCGATACTCAACCAGTCGCCGATCTTAAACTCTAGATGTCGGTTTCAAAAATAGCCACGCCATAAAGAACGTAGCTGCTGTGAATAGTTGCGTCAAATCCAAAGCAGATAGATAGCCATCTGCAAATGAAGCAATACTGCGATCGGTAATGCCAAATACCCAGGATGACAGTCCAAACAGCCAAATCCCATTCTTGAGATTTCCGACGAATTCCTTAGAGTCTGATGGTTCTTGGTCTTTCATGATCTTCTGTTCCGTTGATGAAGAATTTGATGATTGATGCGAAATACCTGCCATTGAGAATTTTTTATCAATCCTGACGCTGAATTTACACTTCCTATTAATAATATTAATAAATATTTCAGCTACTTGACTTCATTCACTAAAGGTACATCTCCTAATCTTGACATTCCTCCTTTGCTTCTGTCACCTCTGATAGACGACAAGGGGTTGAGTTCTCAGCGTTACAGCGTCGGGCTTGAATGCTGAGATTACATTATCTTTAAATAACTATATAAATATTTATTTATATAAATCGCAAAATACTCCATAGGATAGATGCGTTTCCAAAAATGACTTAGGAGAAGCAAAGAAATCGCAAAGTATAGATGTTGCGATTGATTCATTCCGCTTTGGTTCATACCCTACGGGAAGGCTGATGCCAAGGCAATGACAACTAAGGAAACGATCTTAGTAAATTTGCTTGCATTGGGATGCTCCCCTGTTCAGATTGGGAAATCTTTTTAGCTAGCTGATGACGGCACTTGCTACTATATTTAACTAAAAGATTTCCAAGAAATAAATTATCCATCTTGTAGGGTAGGCAGGAAAGCCCGCCCTGAATATGGGACGAGTGGGCACACCCATCCCAGTAGAAAATTTGGGATGTTTTTTTATTTGTCAGTCCCTAAAGAACAATGTCCTCACCTCGCTCGGTGAAGCGGACTTCTTTAATATTCCATTGGGCATTACTCGTTAGGGTTTTGCGGAGACTGCCAAACAGAGCAAACTGTTCACAACTAGAAAGAGAAGCCATTTGCCGCTTTGACTCAGGAGATATTCGCAAATCAACTGTGGCAATGCCATTTTTGATATTGACACGATAGCCAGACAAGCTAAAGTCGCTTGTATCTCGTTTTTCTAAAATTTTACTCACTACATTTCTCACCGGTTGCTCGGCTGGTACTGAAACCTTTTCTGGAATTAGTTTTTGACATTGAGTATCACTCGTGTATAGTGTAACGCTGGTAGTTTTGCTAGTGACAGCTTTCGGAGTTGATGAGGAAGGCGTATTTTTCTTAGAAGATTCTTGATTAGGAGATTTTTCTCTCAACTGAGCTACGCTAGGAATTTGGCTGGGAGGCTGAGATGATGCGCTATTGGTCGGTGTTGTGGTAGAGGATGGCGTTCCGCTGTCAATATTACGAGCGGTGGGGTTAGAACTACAACTGCTGAGGCTGACAATCATTGTCACAAAAATAAGGGGTAAAAAATATCTCTGGGTTGTATTCATAATTTTGTTCACAAGTGATGTTGCTGATATCAACTTCCGTGTCGCTGGTATCAATTCCGCATAAATTTCTAAATATTGAGCCAGTCTATAAAGTGTCAACCCGAAATCTGTTAAAGTCAAAGGCTATACTATCTACCAAAATTACAACATCTGCGGTTTAAGGAGCGATGTCTGATGACAAGCCCTACGGGTTCGGGTGTGACGCTCGTTCGCCCTTGGCATTTCCCCTTGGGAGAAGACTGCGACCCCCTCACCGCTCCGCGTCTACGCCAATCTCAAAAAGCTTGCACATCTTCTTGTTTAAGGGATTTCCAACAAATAAATTACCCAATCTTGTGGAGTGGGCATCTTTGCCCGCTTTTAGCTACGGGACCTCGTGTCGCCCACCCCACAAGAAGTAATTAGACATAGGAGTGAAAATGACGTAGGGACAATTCATGAATTGTCCCTACCAAGGATTTCGAGCAACGCAGAATTAATTTTCACTCCTATGTCTATAAAGTCTGCTTTAATGATCACGTGAATTAGGGATGCTTTGAATTTTGGTGCCAATATAACTGCAACTAAGCCTCAGCCACGGATTTCTATATCCAGCATAATTTTTCCCACACCTTCGATGCAGCAATAATTAGCGGCTAAACATTTAGTTTACCTGCTTGGGCTAATAGGAATCTGCATTAACAGATGATATACAAGGTTAACTGGTGAAAATACTACCTCCAGAAGAGAGAACAATTAGAATGTCTCTTCTTGGGGTGGGAGGAATATCATATCATCTATAGCGGTTCTCCTTTGTACGCAATATACTCAAAGCCTTTCTCCTTTTAGGAGAAAGGCTTTGAGTGTTACTCCTCAACGCTACAAAGGTTGGGGCTGTTTTTGTTAGGTGTATATATTGGACTCAACAGAGAACCACTATATTAAGACATACCCTGATTTGCTTTATGCTTGCAGCTGACAGAGCAATAAACCAAACCATTGATTTTGATCTGTCCACACATGAAGAGGTAATAAACCCTGTGCAGTGAGTTGCTGCTTGATAGTATTAAGGTCAAATTTGCGAGAAATTTCAGTGAGGATAGTCTCACCTAGTGCAAAATTAACCTTGAGGTTAAGAGCGCGTAATTCTACAATTTGCGATCGCACGCTGCGTAAATGCATTTCTATTTGATGCTCACTTTCATTGTAAAACGCCCAGTGTTCAAACTGCGTGGTATCAAAATTACCCTGAAATCTGTGATTTAAATGCTCCAACATATTGAGGTTAAATGCTGCCGTCACTCCTTGGCTGTCGTTATAAGCTGGTTCCAAAATCTGTTTCGGCTTTCGTAAATCTATCCCTAACAAGAAATACTCACCTACTTGTAAGGCGGCTGTAATTTGAGAGAAGAACACATCACACTCATTAGCTCTAAGATTACCTAAAGAGCTACCAATAAAACAAATCATCCGACTGGGTAATTGCGTCGGTAGGAGTTGTGCAAGAGCTAATTCATAGGTTGCCGCTAATGCATAAACTTGCAGTAAGGGATAATCTTCTAATAACTGCTTGGCGCTACTTTCCAACATACCGGCAGATACATCAATTGGTAGGTAGTGCAAGGGATAGCCTAGCTGCTGGTAGGCATCTAGTAAAATGCGGGTTTTGCTAGAACTGCCACTACCAAGTTCTACCAATTCACAAGCGCCAGTTATCTTGGCAATTTCGCCAGCAAACAGCTGTAAAATCGTTGTTTCTGTGCGTGTGAGGTAATATTCTGGTAAATCACAGATTTGCTCAAACAAATCAGAACCACGGTCATCATAAAAGTAACAGGGGGGTAGAGATTTAGGTGTTTGAGTTAATCCCTTAACCACATCATTCCCAGTACTAGGTGCAACTATTTGAGTTGCTCCTACCAAACGCTCTATTTGCAAGCGTTCTCCAATATTATCTGGGTAAGTAATCTTGCTGGTAACAGCTTTAGATATCGACATGAAACCTCCGTTTGCTTGGCGTAATAGGCTACCTTTGATGGCAGACATTTACACCAATAAGTGAAACACATACTCATAGCTAATAAAATCAGGCCTGAGCAATATTGCTCAAGCTTTAGTGCTATTTGTAGGCATTTCCCCATTCAAATGACAGCAAGTAAGCGCTTAAGTACTATTACTAGCCTCTTTCACACTAGATTTTATCAATTTGGATCTCACAGTCTGCTCCCACAGTAATGATGCTATTTTCTAGGCAAGCAATCCAATTACCTATAAATAGAGGTTCGGACGCAATAATTACGGATTTTGGGAAAGTCGGATCGTCTCGTATCCAGTAAAGAGATGGAGGTGGTGAACTTGTAGCAAAACGAGAAGCTATCAGGCGATGTCCGTCACTAAAAATTACGTTGAGTGAGGCTTCTACTTGATAGCGTTTTGCCATCTCTAAAAGCGTTAATAATGTAGTGCGTAAAGCATACTCTGGAGGTCGATGTTTGTTAATTTGACTTTGTGAAAGTAACAATGCAAAAATGTGTTCAGAGTCAGTATTGCCATTAATTTTTTCGTAAAAATCTTGGCTTAAAGTGCTGCGGATTTTTCTGAGTAATGTTTTGCGGAAATTTTCGATTCGTCCATTGTGAATAAATAGCTGTTGTTGATGGTTAAAGGGCTGACAATTAGCAAAATCTAAGGATTGGCCTGCTATAGCACTGCGGACATAAGCAAGTATACACTTTGATTCAACGTAACGGCTGAGACTGGGTAGGTTTATATCATTCCAAATAGGTAGGGTATTTTTGTAGATAAAAGGTTCAATATCTTTTTGACTATGATACCAACCCACACCAAAGCCATCTGCATTTACTACCCCAGAGGTCATTTCGCGGGGTTGATAACTCTGGACTATCAGTGAGTGTTCTGGTTTATACAGAAGATGTTCTAAAGAAACAGGCGAACCCAGGTAAGCAAGTAAACGGCACATTATGAATATTCCACCTTCTATTAACACAATTATTTTTCATCAAAGAGAATATGAACGTCTGCGTAATAAGTTGCAGGAGGCGTATGAATCTAGCTCATTACCTGAAGCACCTTCCACGAATGCGGCTTTGCATAATTTGTTGGTACGACTGAGAATGAGGAGCTATGAATTTTGAAAAAACAGGAGTTTGGTAATGTTAAATTCTGCGTTCCCTATAGATAGCGCTACTATTTGGTTTGTGTTTTAATAGGTAAAATGATTGTAAACTCTGTCCCTTGTTCCAATTCTGAGATTACTTCTATTTTACCTTTGTGTTTATCAATTATCTGATAGCAAACACTTGTTTAATCTATCTGAATTATATTATAAATTTAAATTTTTTTAGCTGTTATTTCGTAATATACTTGTGAAGTCTATTGCTTTTTTGTATTCATGGCTTTTGTAAGATTACGGAAATAATTTTTATGAATTTGACGACCCTATTTGTTGTCAAATATTCTTGTTGCTTAAATATTACTTTTTATATTTCATCTACCCTTTCCCTCCTGAAAAAGGAGAGAACTGAGCCTCTAAAAAATTGAGTTAGGAGTTAAAAACTTTTAACTCCTAACTCCTGTACAGACGCGATTAATCGCGTCTCACCTAACTCCTAACTTCTAACTTTTTACAACTTCAAATTCCAAGCAGCAAAAGCTAAAGCACCCCAACCAGCAAGAAAGGCTACACCGCCTAGTGGTGCGAGCGCTCCCAAGGATTTAATACCGGTTAAGCTAAGGGCGTACAAGCTACCTGAAAAAATAGCAATGCCAATGATAAATAGCCATCCACTGGCTACGAGAAGGGGTTGAGGAAATTCGGTGCGACTAATTAGTAGTGCTACCAAAAAAAGTGCTAGAGCATGATACATTTGGTAACGAGCGCCAGTTTCAAAAATTTCTAGCGATCGCTTACTAATTTGTTCCCGCAAGGCATGGGTAGCAAAGGCACCAACAGCAACTGACAAACCGCCTAAAATGGCAGCTACGCTTAAAAAAATCTGCGTCATTAGACCTAGCTATAAGTTTAAGATCGTCATTGGTCATTGGTCACTTGTACTGAGCGATGTCGTTGGCGCAGCCTCTCGTAGAGAAGCATTGGTCATTAGTGAATAACAAATGACAAAAGACAAATGACAATTAGACATCAAAATGATATGATACAGCCCCTTCTTCGTTCACCTTAAAGTTTGCATTGAATTCTTTAGCTTTGTCATCTAAATATTGTCTGGCGTTGACTGCGGGTAGTTGTGACTGCATTGCAAAGCCTAAAACAGTTACGCGCCCCTGATTCTCTTGTAGCATCTCATAAAAAATTGATTGCAGGCGATCGCTAACTTGTTGATTAAGCGCCTTTTTCTCCTGTCGGCTTTGACGGTACAATCCTAATGCTAACCATGTACCCAATGTTAGGGTAGGAACGCCAAAAATTAGACCACCAACAGCACTATTATCATCTTCATAAGTAGCATTTGGTGCGGTAAAAGTATCCGCATCTTGTACTGGTATATATACCTCACGTACAGCAAATTTTTCCCATGTCGCTGTTGCTGATAGCGTTAAAAACATGAATCCGAGTGTCAGTAGCCAACCGGCAGCCAATTTTTCAGCAGTTTTCATAGTTCCACTTTAGATTTACACTTTGCTAGCGATTTTAACCTGACTTTCGCAAAGGTTCCAATATATCAATCTACTCCCAGCGAGAGTTTTTTAGCTTTTACATCAGACTTTTTTGCTTACCTTGCTTGAAGAGGCAGCGTTCTTAAGCACATACAACATACCCAGCAATCATGTAATATTTTAATATACTTACTTCCCGATAAAAATTCGGCGTTACATAATTTTAGAGTGATTGTGGGACGAGCATTTTGTGTGCCCAACAATTAAAGGACGGGTGAAACACCCATTTGACGAAACAATCAATCAATATCACCATCTTGCAAATATACAAGACTAAAAATTAAACGTAAAATACCGTACAACTAAGAAAATCGGAAGTTCTCGTTTGCATCCAACACACGGTAGGGGCGCACAGCTAGCTGTGCGCCCCTACGAACGGTCTTTATTCCACACAATTAAATATCGCTATACTATTCATCTTGCTGCGATTTTAACCTCACTTACGTGTGGCTTCCAGTAGGCGGGAAAAATAAAAACGAGTCCGAGTCATCGACTGTCGTTGCAATGAAAAGCCATTACTTTCTAAAATTTTCACGACATCAGCCTCACGATGCAAATATGCACGGGTGGCTTTACTTGGGCCAGGAAAGAAACTGCCAATTTTCTTGAGTATACTTAGGGCGCAGGTCTTCGGCGCAAAACTAAGAATTATCCGCGACTGTGCCAAAGAACAGAGGTGAGAAATCATCTCATCGGCTTTTTCTTGGGGGTAGTGGATGAGAACATCCAAGCAAATAACCGTATGGTAACTACCACTCAAGGATTCCAAATCCTGCACGGCAAAAGTGGGATTTTCGGCATTTGGCAAGGTTTGCTTGGCTCTATCCTTCCCTTCTTCCACCATTTTTTCAGAAATATCGGCGGCATAGACTTTGGCACCATCTAGCGCCAGGGGGATGCTAAGACTACCGACACCACATCCAGCATCACAGATTGATAGCTGTGGTAAATTGTTATCAGCCTTCAGCCAGCCGAGAACAGTATCCACGGTTTGCTGGTGTCCATTGCGGATGTCTAGTTGGATTTTGTTGACTTCGCCATCGCCGTAGATTCGCTTCCAACGGTCAAACCCTGTGGAATTGAAATACTCACGAACAATCGTTTTCTCGTCGGCTACGTTCATAAACTTTGATTTTAGGGGTTCCCAATGTTTAAAATTATCATTGATAGGAACCAATAAGAGCGGTCTTCTAGATTTTTCTAGTTTATTTGCACTTTTAGTTTCCATCTTATGTTCTCCACGAGCCTTACAAAGGTAATTATTGAACACGATCGCTTAATTATTCAGCATAGGCTGTTTTAGCAATAATTTCTAAATCCCGAACACAATCGCCAACAGTAACTCTGAGTTTATGGGCATAAATAACACCAGAAAACTTTATTTGTTTGTCTTGACGATGGTTGACTTCAGCCAGAAAATCGTCATCTTGGGAAAACAAAACAATAATAAGCTAAAGCAGAATAAATCTGGCTCATGCTCAAATGGGAATATTGAAAATGTAATTCTTCTGGACTCCAACCATAAGCATGAATTGAAGTAATTAATTCCACAACTTTCATAGATAGATGTTTCTTTCATTAAAGGAACATTGCCTTCATCGACTAAAATATGTTTATATTCAGTAGTTGTTGTTTGAGTCATAATTGTTGTTTATTTATCCAAGTTCTCCGCAGCTATATTGTTTTGTTTTCTGGCATAAATTTGAGAACGGACGATTTATAATGACAGACCTAAGTTAAACCATAGGATCGCAAATCACCCCCAAAATGATTTACCTGCGCGACTGAAAGATAAACGATCTGCTATACGGGTATTTAAGATTACTGCTGGCGCTTTTTAATCTCTGCGATCGCTAATAGCAAAGTATCTTCTATTTGCTGTCGGTACATATATTGGATTGTTGATACCTCGGTCAAGGTCAAGCGATGTCTACGATGGTCGCTGAGCTTGCCGAAGTGCGGGCTACGCCTACGCAATTAGTCAATCCCAAATTCTATCTTGGCCACTAGCAGTAGTGGAAGCATACAAACGAAACTCACGGTGGCGGGTTTTGATTTTTTAGAATTATCCACAAAAAGCAATCAGCTAAGATAATTCCCGCTAGCCTCCTTCTATAAAGTAGAGAACCTTGGGTAATTCAAGCAGAAATAATCTCCCCCAACCCTTCAAGCAATTCTTCTATGAATGTTTTCCTCTCAGTCAACAGGAGGAAATAAAGGGAAGTCGCCACGGAAGTTTCATTTTTCTGCGAAGACAGCAAAAATTATTCATGCAACAAGAAAAATTTACTCATGATATTGTTAATTTTTGTAAAGTTGATGTCTTCAAAACTATAAATCTGATAACTAGATAGCTAAACTAACAAATAGTGCATCTGTACTCTTAATTATTAAAAGTAGATGTGGCGCTATAGTCTTAATGATCCCAGTACAACTTGTTCTGAAAAACTTTCTTAGTTACCGTGATGCAACTTTAGATTTTCGTGGTTTGCATACGGCTTGTATTTGTGGTTCCAATGGTGCGGGTAAATCTTCCCTTCTGGAAGCAATCACTTGGGCGATTTGGGGTGAAAGTCGCGCCACTGCTGAAGATGATGTCATCTATTCTGGTGCCAAAGAAGTTCGAGTTGATTTTACTTTCCAAAGTAATCAGCAAAAATATCGGGTGATTCGTACCCGAATTCGGGCAGGTACTAGCGTCCTGGAATTTCAAATAGAAATACCATCTGGGTTTCGCTCACTCACTGGCAAAGGGGTAAGAGCGACACAGGATTTAATTCTAGAACACATCAAGCTCGATTATGATACATTTATTAATTCTGCCTACTTACGTCAAGGTCGTGCAGATGAGTTCATGCTCAAACGCCCCGCCGAACGCAAAGAAATTTTAGCGGAGTTGTTGAAACTGAATCAGTACGATGATTTGGAAGAACGAGCAAAGGAATCTTCTCGTCAGTTCAAAGCACAGACAATAGAGCTAGAGCGTTCTTTGGAGTCGATAAAAATTCAGCTGCAACAACGCGAGACCACCCAAGCGCACAGAGTGGAGTTAGAAGCCGAACTCAACCAACTGCAACAGGTGCAAGCTTTTGATAACATTCAATTACAAAGTTTGCAAGTTGTCCAGCACCAGCGCCAAAATTGGGAACAACAACTCAACTTTGTGAAACAGCAATACCAAAATCTTACCCAAGATTGCGATCGCCTCCAACAAGAACAATCAGCTATTGGCTCTCAGCGATCAGATTTAGAAAAAATATTACACCATGAAGCTGAGATTAAAGCTGGATACGCCCAATATCAAAGTCTACAATCTCAAGAAGAAGCTTTTGCTGTCAAATTTGAAGAATACACCCGCGCCCAACAGACTCGTCAACAAAAGCAACAACAGCTTACCAAACAAATTCACGAAATCGAACGGCAACTGCAACAAGCCCAAGCCCAAATCGAAGCTTTGCAGCAACAAGAGCGAGACATTCAGCAAACTCTGACTAAATCCGGTGAAGTCGAAGCGGCTTTGGCACAACTGGGCGCAGCACGTCACCATGTTGCTCGCTTAGATCAACTGCAAATGCAAGTTACTCCCTTGTTGCAACAACGAGCAACTTTACAAAGCCAACTCGATCGCACTCATGCTGGTTTAGTAGCGCGACTCGAACAACTCCAAAGTACTGAGAACCAATTGCAAGGCCAGCAGCGACGACAACCGCAACTACAACAAGCGGTGATGGATGTGGGAATCCAGATTGAGGAACTGGAGAAAAAGCGGGTTTATCTGCAACGAGTGCAAGAAAAAGGGCAAGAAAGGCGGCACTTTATCGAACGTCTGCAAGCTCACCAACGGGATTATGAAAAACTACTGGGAGAATTAGAGCAAAAATTGCAAATGCTCCAAAATCCCAATGCTCTTTGTCCATTATGTGAACGCCCTTTAGATGAACATCACTGGAGTCGAGTCGTGGAAAAAACCCAGGCGGAGTTAGAAGATACTCAAGGGCAGTTTTGGGTAGTGCGGGAACAAATGGCTGTGTCTGACAGAGAAATTCAGGTACTTAGGCAGGAATATCGGGAAATTTCCCAACAGTTGGCGAGTTATGATGGTTTACGTGAACAACGGGGACAGTTGGCAGCACAGTTAGAAGCTACAACTGATGTCCAACAACAGTTACAACAAATTGCTGCCGAAAAACAACATTTAGAGCGATCGCTCCAAGCTGGTGATTATGCTCCCGATAAACAAGCCGAACTCCGGCAACTAGACCAATATCTGCAACAAGCTAATTATAATGAACAAGACCACGCCCTCGCCCGGAGCGAAGTTGAGCGGTGGCGATGGGCAGAAATTAAACAAGGGCAAATTAAAGATGCAACTAAGCGACAAGCGCAACTATTAGCCCGAAAACCAGAACTTCAAGCCGCTATTGCTCAATTACAAACCAGAATCCAGCAGGATCAGACTGATTCGGAATGTGCTAAACAAATCGCGGCTCTTGAGCGTCACATTACCGAAATTGGCTACAGTTCTGAGCAGCATAACAACCTCCGTATAGCTGTCAAGAAAGCTCAATCTTGGCATTTGCGGTATCAACAACTACTGTCAGCCCAGCAGCAATATCCCCAACTCCAGACGAGATTGCAAGAGTTAGAGGAGTCTAGAAACGCCAGATTAACGGAGCGGCAAAAACTCGGCGGACAAATCGAAAGCATTATCCAGCAACTACAAGCTACATCTAACCCATCTGCCCAAATTCAAGCTCTAGAGCAGCAGTTAGGAATACGTAGACGGCAACTTGATGAGCAGATAGCTAAGTTGGGGCGTTTAGAACAGCTGGCGCATCAACTGGAAACGCTGCAAATTCAGTACGAACAACAGCAGCAGCAACTACAATCTTGCAAGCAGGAATATCGTGTTTATCAGGAATTAGCGCAAGCTTTTGGTAAAAATGGTATCCAAGCACTGATGATTGAGAATGTGTTACCGCAACTGGAAGCCGAGACTAATCAACTACTTTCGCGGCTGAGTGGGAATCAGTTTCATGTACAATTTATTACTCAAAAAGCTGGACGCAGTGCGAAATCAACCAAGAAAAATGCCAAGCTGATAGACACTTTGGATATTTTAATCGCCGATTCAAGAGGAACACGATCTTATGAAACTTACTCAGGTGGGGAAGCCTTTAGAATTAACTTTGCCATCCGTTTAGCCCTAGCTAAATTATTAGCGCAACGGGCGGGGGCGGCGTTGCAATTGTTGATTGTGGATGAAGGTTTTGGTACACAGGATGCTGAAGGATGCGATCGCTTGATTGCCGCGATTAATGCGATCGCTTCCGATTTCGCCTGCATCCTCACTGTAACCCATATGCCCCACCTCAAAGAAGCTTTCCAAGCCAGGATTGAAGTGAATAAAACTCAGGAAGGTTCGCAATTGAGTTTGTCAATTTAATTACGAATTACGTTAGCGAGTCCGCGTACTCTTACAGAGAAGCAAGCTACGCTTTTAGCATCTCGTAAAGAGCGTCATTACAAATTACGAATTAGTTAATTGTATTTTACCCGTGCATCAAGACCTAATGAGCGGAGCTTTTTTGATAGCATTTCTGCTTGGGTGCGATCGCTAAATGCCCCAGCATTCACATAATCCCCTAGACCGGATTGCTCTGTGACAGCATTAGGTAGATACTGTTGCACTTTACTCAGAGTATCATTACTCGAAATTGGTACTATTACTCTGTAAGGATTATTAGCAACTAATGTGTTGCCATTCGTAATAGGTACTACATAGTCATTACTAGGAGGTAATAGATAACCATTAGTCTCAGTAGAATTGCTTACCGCCGTTCTATTCAACCCTAAAGCTTGCCAAGTTTGCCAATCTACATTTCCAGTAGAATTAAGTCGAGAAGATTGCTGGAATGCAATCACAGATTGTCTGGTATAATCGTTGAAAAAGCCATCAGGATTGGTATTAGAGAAGCCCAACTGCGATAAACGCTCTTGAACTAATCTGACATTTTCTCCGCGATCGCCTACAGTCAGATAATTTCTGCCTGGTTGCTGAGTAGTATATCCAACCGTGGAGGCACTACGCACTGACTCCAAAACTTGGGCATTGGCGATGCCATCAACAGGTAAGTGATAATTTCGCTGGAATGCAATTACAGCTTCTCTAGTCTTTGGGCCAATTTTCCCAGTGGGATTAGTCTTAAAATAACTTAGTTGCCGCAAACGCACTTGTAGTTCTCTCACTTGTTGAGTAGACAGACTTCTTCTGCCTGGAGTTGGCGAGTAACCCAGTAGTTGGTTCCAACTTTGTCGATTCACAATCCCGTTAGCAGATATGCGATAATTTCGCTGGAATTGGATGACAGCATCTCTAGTCATTGGGCCAAAATTCCCAGTGGGATTAGCATTCAAGTAGCCTAACTGCCGGAGACGCTGCTGTAACCTTGTCACGGCTGCACCAGTTTTACCTTGAGAGAGAACAGGATATTGACCACTTGGCGGTCGCAATCTACCAGTGGTATTTATACTAGAAGTTCTACCTTGACAGGCTCGTTGCAAGGCTCGTTGAGTACTAATACCCACAACTCCATCAGCAGGTATTCTATTGGCTTGCTGGAATTTGCTCACAGCATTTTGAGTCAAGCTAGCAAATTTACCACTCACTGGGCCGTTAAAGTAGCCTAACTTTTTTAAACACCTCTGGCTAGTGGCAACTTCACCCCCACTACTTCCTATTTTCTGAAGTCCTAAAGCCTGCCCAGTTATACTTAGAAGCCCCATAGTCAGTGCCACAGACAAAAGACCCATCGGCACACGGCTAGATAACTTTTTCCTATTCAAAAATTTGAAATTAGCTACGCTAGGAACAACCTTGACGCTTTCGGATGCCTCGTAGACTGAGGCGAGCTCAGTTAAATAGCTATCTACCCCTGTTTTCACTTGCTTTTTTCAAGTTATGGCTATATGAGACTATACCATTTGCTCTGTATTATATTTATTTTTGTATGACTCTTTACAAGAAATTTTCCCAGCTGATATGAAACACAAGCTTCTGTAGGGGGAATAATAACCAATGTAAAGCTTTGGAGGCTTGTTTTCTATTTGCCTGACAAAATTTTTGCTATACCCATTTGGGTTTTGAGCATGAGCAACGTAGACAAATAGTGAATCTAGTCTTCTATTGAATTGTGGATAATATTCAAGCTCATGCTCCACGGTATCTACGATATTCGCTTAGTCTTATTTTCCATTGTGATCGCCATACTTACGGCTTACACCACACTCGATCTAGCAAGAAGAGTCACAGACGCTAAATCGCAGTCACGGTGGCGGTGGCTGCTAGGGGGAGCGATCGCTATGGGAATCGGCATTTGGGCAATGCATTTTATTGCTATGTTGGCGTTCAGTCTGCGGATTCCAATTGACTATGACTGGTTAACAGTTTTGATTTCGGTGCTACCTGCAATTTTCGCCTCTGGATTAGCCCTGTACCTAGTTAGCCAGCCAGAATTTGGGATTTTGCGGTTGTTAAGTGGTAGCCTGATCATGGGCATAGGGATTAGTGCAATGCACTACATGGGTATGGCTGCTATTCGTTTACCAGCCAAAATCTCCTATGACTTGAGTGTGGTTGCACTTTCCATTGCGATCGCCATTCTCATCTCACTGGTTGCCCTGTGGGTGGGGTTTAACCTCAGAGCTAATAGTACACTAACAGGAAGCTTTTTGAGGATTTGCGCTGCAATTCTCATGGGTGCAGCCATTCCGTCAATGCACTACATAGGGATGATGGCTACCCATTTTTCAGTCATCAAATCGGTGGAGTTTTCGGCAGTTGATACCGCTACAACCTATTGGATAGCTGCAATTATTGGCTTATTTACATTACTCCTTCTAGGATGGACGCTGCTCACATCTTTTTTCAACGAACAATTGAGTGTTCAACTAGTCAAAACAGCTGATCTTAAAGAAAAGGAAGAATGTCTCAAACAAGCCTTACAAAACCAAGAAGTGCTAGCTGCTCTAGCTGAATCTCGGTCTAAAGAATTAGAGATAGCTATGTTGGCACTTCAGAAAGCTCAAATGCAATTTATTCAAACAGAAAAAATGTCGTCTTTGGGACAAATGGTAGCGGGAGTTGCTCATGAGATTAACAATCCTGCTAACTTCATTCGTGGAAACCTGTTTCATACGGAAATTTATCTGCGACAACTTTTAGAATTAATCAATACCTATGAGCAACATTATCCAACTCCAGTGCTTGCGGTTCAAGCTCAACTAGAGTCTATTGATCTACCATTTTTGCGAGAAGATTTACCTAAACTACTCAACTCAATGCAAGCTGGAGCCATACGAATTAAATATATTGTGGAATCCCTGCGTAACTTTTCTCGTCTAGACGAGGCAGAATTGAAGGCTGTGGACATCCACGAAGGGCTGAATTCGGCACTGCTGATTCTTCAGAACCGTCTTAGTTATGCGCCAAACAATCGACCAGAAATTATTGTAATTAAAGAATATGGTAATTTACCCCTAATCAATTGTTATCCAGGACAGTTGAATCAAGTATTTTTCAACATCCTTACAAATGCCATTGATGTGTTAGAAGAAAAGCTGACTAACATCACATTACAGTCCAGTTTTACACCTTTAATTCAGATTACAACAACTGTTCATCAAGTCGGTTGGATCAACATTCAGATTTTTGATAATGGTTCTGGCATTAGTGAAGATGTCCAAAATAAAATATATGATCCCTTTTTCACAACCAAACCAGTTGGACAAGGAACTGGATTGGGGTTATCAATTAGCTATCAGATTGTCGTTAAAACACATGGTGGTAAGCTCAACTGTATTTCGGCCAAGGAACAAGGAACTAATTTTCAAATTGACCTTCCAATTGATATATTGATACATACTTCCGGTTTTGTGGGAAATAAATCTCAAGTAGCTCCAGATGAAGTTATTCAATAGACACATCTGATTTTTGGTCTAGTCTTCCCGTTTGTGGTTCTTCTATTTGCTCTGATTTTTTAAGCTATTATTGATCAACTTTTTCAGTATTACCTGCTTTCACCCAACCTTCTTGTTCGCTACCTTCCAAACGGATCTTTTGCCAGGATTTGTCCTCGCTTTCTGACAAAACAATAATTTTTTGATTAAAACCAACCCCACCAATTTTTTCAGCTTCTTGATTTGGTTGCGATCGCAAACTCAAGCCTTCACGCCAACTAACACGCCCTCGGTAAGCTCCCGATGGCAATGCTTTTGGTGATTCAGTGGGAGTGGGAGTAGAAGTTGAACTGGGAGAAGATTTAGTATTCGTCCCAGATGTAAGGGTAGGTTTACCTGCTCCAGTCTCGGTTGCTTTTGGAGCTTGGGCTTTTACCGAGGGGGTATCATTGGAAAAAACGGGTTTGGCTGGGGGTATGCCAGTGCGATTCATGAAATAGAGTGCAACTGCAACACCGCCACCGATTAACACAGCGATCGCTAATAAAAACCCAAGGATAAATTTTGTTAAGCCAGACAACATAGTTAAAATTTGAGCATCAGTGGTCAATAGTCAATATTAATTCATGATTAACTGTTGACTATTAACTAGTAATTATTGACTAACTCATTATTGTAGCTGCCAACTGAGTGTGTTTACGGAGTGCGCCGGAGGCGATCGCTTAAAGGATTGTGTTTTGATGCTAAACGCGCTCTCCCAGCCGCTGCCCATTCTTGAAGTTGCTGAATTTGCTCTACAGCAGTTCGCGCCAAGGGGATGATCTGACTGGCGGCTTCTAAAATGTCGTCGGTAGCAAAGTCGCGGTTTTGGCTAAATCCAATATGCATCGCTTCAATTAAGGTTTGCTCAATCTCTGCCCCAGAAAAATCGGGCGTTTCATAAGCTAGCCTGTCGATGTCATAACTTTTCAAGTTATGGGGACGCAATCGGGATAAATGAACATCATAAATTGCTTTTCTCTCTTCTTGGGTAGGCAAACCCACAAAGAAAATTTCATCAAATCGCCCCTTACGGAGCATTTCCGGTGGTAAGGCTTGGATGTCGTTGGCGGTGGCGACGACAAAAACAGGTGAGCTTTTTTCGGCTAGCCAGTTAATAAAAGTGCCAAACACACGGCTGGCTGTTCCGGCATCACCTTTGCTACCAACTCCAGCAAAGGCTTTATCTATTTCATCAATCCACAAAATACAGGGAGCGAGGGCTTCAGCTACTTGGATCATTTGGCGAGTCCGAGATTCTGATTCACCCACCAAACCGCCAAATAACCTCCCGACATCCAGACGTAGCAAAGGTAAATGCCAGTGATGAGCGATCGCTTTTGCCGTTAACGATTTACCAGTTCCCTGAATACCCACCAACATTAAACCACGGGGGTGCGGTAATCCGTACTGTCGCGCCTTATCAGTAAAGGAGCCTCCCCGCCGAATCAGCCAGTCTTTCAAGTTATCCAGTCCACCAATATCAGAAATTTGCTCAGTGGCGGGGTAGAAGTCCAGGATTTGGGTTTGGCGGATAGTTTGGCGCTTTTCTTCCAAAACCAGATCCACGTCTTCTGGTTGCAATTCTCCGTGGGTAGCGATCGCTTTTGCCAAAACCCGGCGAATCCGTTCCATCGAAAGTCCTTGACAAGATAGCACTAAGTCATCTAAAACTTTCCGAGAAAGGGAGTTACCAGTGCTTTGTAGTAAGTGTTCCACCTCCACTTTAATTTCTGCGGCGGCGGGTAACGGAAACTCGACAACTGTCAACACTTCGGTTAAGTCGTCAGGAATGGCGATGCGTGGCGACAATAGGACAATATTTTTTGGTTGCGACTTCAAGAGTCGGGCGAGATTGCGGAGTTTGCGGGCGATCGCAACATCATCTAAAAAGCGATGATAATCTCGTAGAATTAATACCGCAGGTGCGGAAGCTGGTAATTTTTCGATAAATTCTAAAGCTTGCAAGGGGTTACGTCGCCCAAACCCAGCATCATTGGGGTTTCCCTGGTAGCCATCGACAAAATCCCAAGTATATACTGGGCGATTACCCTGATTGGTTGCTTCTTCCCGGATAGCTGCTTCTACCCGCTCCTCCTCATAGGTGGGAATATAAATTAAAGGGTAGCGGGCGCGTAGCAGCAGTTTAAACTCTTCACGGAAGTTCATATATAGCTGTAGTTATTAGTTATTCTCTCATTGTTCAGGTTTGTATCACCTCTAACAACTAAAAACCAATAACACCAGGGAATCTTCAGTTAGCTCAAATCTTACTTAGCGCCCTCGCCCACCCAGAACTAAAGTTCAGGACTAATAGCCCAAGTCCACTAAAGTAGACAGATCAAGGTTTCTAGTCCACTTTAGTGGACTTTAGCTATGAGCCAGAGATTTTAATCTCTGGCGGACGTAGGCGATAAGCGATAATTCCAGGCTGCTATCCACAAGTTTACAGAGGTTGTCGGTGCGATCGCTAAAGTATGTAAGTATTCCTTAAAAGTAAGCGAGCGCTGGTTTTGCGTTCAGCAAATTTTTTGAGTCTTTAGTTCGTGTAGCCGCAGACTTAAGTCTGACGGAATTACCAAATTACTACCCTGGAAGTCGCTTTTTCAGTGCTTCCAGAGAAGCCCAACGGTTATCCATTGGAGTTTCAGGACTATCAGAACTATCAAGAGTACTACTTACAAGAATACCTGGACAATTGCGATCGCACAGCTGACGCTGGGGAACGGCTAAGGACATCTGTTCATACAGCCATTCGTTAGGATAAAAATAACCATCCGGCGGTAGAGTTTCAAGCAATTCTTCCAGAACCACTTCCCTTTCTAAAGGCAAGTCATTTAGCTGATTTGCAGTTTCGTCCAACCAGATGATTTCCTTCGTATCAAGCCCTAAACGTCGATTGTATTGCTGCAAACATCGGTTACAGGTACAGGTAATAATTGTTTCTGCCTGACTAGACACTTCCAAATAATTGCCATGATGCTGCACGCGCACATGACCGCGAACTGGTGTCAACGTTTCCAGTCCAGGCAGAAATTCCTCAACCTGAATTTCCTCTGTCCGCTCCGGGGCTTGAGTTAGCTGCGGAATATAAATTGCGTCCATAGGATTTGTGAGACATCCTCACTAAAATTTATCTTGATTACCAGCAATTATACTGATACTGCATCTTTAGTTTCTGCTATACAGAACTTGGCTAGACTTATTTAAAGTTAGCCATTCAACTAAAGTTTCCTTTAGAGGGTCTGCTTCTTGCTTCATCCAAGGAAGACGGCTTCAACAGTCCCCAAGCGTAATTCGGGGGTAGCCCACCCTACTGATGATTAAAGCCTCGGCTCCGCTCGGCTTTAACAGTGAGCGAAGCCGAACTGTTAATATGTTTCTGAATCTTTTAGCCATTGGACATCCATTATTTTCAGCAAATTTAACCTTCGGGGTACTCCCGTTTGACCTTTTTACAGGCTTGCTAGTTTTGACTCGACCGTGGTTTACAAACCAAATATTTAAGCCTTGGTTTTCGGCATTAATTTAGATTTTACAAGAAAATCTTACTTATTTTGGTGAAGTTTAGATCGTTGTTAATGAACTTTCTGACAATTTAGTACAGATCTCTTAAGAACAAGAGAAATTTGGAAATTATATGGTTATGAGTTTTTAATTAACTCCAAACTCCTAACTCCAAACTCATAACTCTTAACTCCTAACTTCTTCCAACGAAGCTGGACGCACAACCAGATGACGATGCGGCTCTTTACCGCGACTGAATGTTTCCAAATCTCCAAATTCCTTCAAGAAGGTATGGACTTGACGCCGTTCAGCAGAACTGAGGGATTTTATTTCCACTTCTCTACCAGAAAATCGCACTTCATCGGCTGCTGCTTCTGCTAATGCGCGAATTTCGGCTTCTCTTTTGACCCGATAGCCATTCAACTCAATGGTGTAAGAGGCTTGTTCCTCCGGGGGTTGGCTAAGGTTTAAAACTGAATTTGCTAGATACTGAATCGCATCTAGCACAGAACCATCAGCACCAATTAATATCTGGATTTGTTCTGAAGTAAAGTTGGTTTGGTCAATTGTCAACCAGTAATTATCTGGTTCTGGGGCATCCCCGTCTTGAGATTGGGCAGTTTCTAAATGACCTTGAATCTCACCAGGTATCCCGGTGAGTTCCAGCAGTGTTTTTAACCATTGCTGACCTCGCTGCATCGGAATGTTGCTCATGATCCCCCTGCCGCCTTTTTCTTACCACTTTTTGGTTCAAAGGGCAATGCCTTTTGTTCTGTGACTGCTGCTTCTTTTTCCTGAATTTCTACAATTTTTTGCAGTTCTTCTGATAGAGGTTCGCGGGAGAGAAGATAAGTTTGTGCGGTTTGGAAAATATTACCAATCACCATATACATTAGCACCCCGGCTGGTAAGGGGAAGAACAAAAACATTCCAGAAAAGATGACTGGGGTGATTTTGTTCACTGTATCCTGCTGCGGATTGCCACCACTGGAATTTTGCCCAGAAAGCAGCTGACTAACATAAAGGCTGATTCCAAAGAAGACGATCATGGCGACGATATCCCAGTGGATTGTCCCATCTGGATCGGTTGCGCCAACCCTACCTAAGGCATCAATAAATAGAAAGCCTTTTTCTGCTGCTAGTCCAGGAATTGTTCCTTGAATGCTCACTTCTCCCGGTTGCAAAGCTTCTACATTGCCTTGGGCATCGATTTTTATCCGATCTTCCCCTTTGGTGACTTTCCAATCAGGAATCAGCTTATTTTCTGGGTGTTCTGCTAAGAGCACCTGAAATGGTTTGCCCTCAATAGTCTGATATTGTATCTTTGTTTGTTCTCCCACCGCTAATTTATTACCACTGGGAAGGATTGCAGCGACTTTAACGTGTTCCCCATCCGCAACGTAAATATTTTGAGCAGCAGTGGCAAAAGCTTGCGGTTGAATTTGTTCGATTTGTTGTGCGGGAAAGATTTGCAGGTTAACGCTGTAGTTCGCACTCGCAAAAGGCGAACCCCGCAAAGTGGCGAATAGCGCTAACAAGACTGGCATTTGCACTACTAATGGAAAACAACCTGCTAAAGGATTCCCAAATTCTTTTTGAACATTGACCATTTCCTCCTGCTGCTTTTGCGGATCATCCTTATAGCGCTCTTTGATTGCTGCCATCCGCTTTTGCATTAGAGGTTGTACAATTCGCATTTTCCGCATGTTGCGAATTGAGCCAGCACTCAGGGGATAGAGCGCGAAGCGGACTATCAGTGTCAAAGCAACGATCGCTAATCCGTAGCTAGGCACAATACCATAGAAAAAATCTATGATTGGCAGCATCACGTTGTTCGAGAGAAAGCCGATACCAAAATCCATTATTCTGAATTCAACCTGAGCTACTGTAAACTGAATCTAATTTATCTAAATCATAATTTGTCGGCGACTATCTTTCGCTACGGATAGCCGCACATTTAAATGGGGCATTGGGCATTGGGCACTTGTACTGACTTGTACTGAGCGGCGCCGAAGTAGAGAAGTCGTTGGCGTAGCCTCTCGTAGAGAAGTATTAGGCATTGGTTATTCCCTTCGTCCCCCTCATCCCCTCTTGCTCCCATCATTTGTTGGCAGCAACAGTATATTCGGGATTTTTCGCTGCAATTCTGTCGTTGATGTAGTCATAGACTTCCCGAAACTTGGGAATTGCACGCAATTCGAGACGACTGCCGTTTCTTAGGGTTAATACCATATCTCCCCAAAAGCCAATGCCACGGGGAACTGTGACGACTTTGACAATTTCTGAGTAAATTATGTCAGTGCGATCGCGCCCCTGCCAACCTCCGATCACAGTAATTCGGCGATCGGTGATGCGGAAACGCAGCCACAATGCCCTGACAATTGCCCCAACTGTTAAGGGTATGCCGACAATCGTTAGCCCAATCAGGAGGTTGATAATTAAATCCCCAAGATGGGGTCCACCTTCATAATAAACATCTTCACGAATTCCCATCGAACACCTCAGCTTGTGCCAACAACTGCTCTAATTCTTGCAGAAATTCTGAGCTTACGCACTTAGATTCTCCTGCTGTGGGTTTGACAATTACCACTAGCCGCCATCCTGGTGATAATTTAGGCAGCAATTTGTGTAAAGCACCAGCAATTTGCCGTTTGATTCGGTTGCGAACCACTGCCCTTTTGCTGACTTTTGTGCTTATGGAAATGCCAATTCGCGTACTGGCAAGATGTGCTGAGTTAGTTGCTGGTGTAGTCTGGGTGGCAATATCCAAAGAAGGTTTTGTTAAACATAATGGCTTTAAGGCTCTCAATGTTAAATAAGAGCCATGACGCCGAATTCCTTCCCGGAAAACTGCCTGGAAATCCTTGCGGGATTTTAGCCGATTTGCTTTAGGCAAAGCCACAGATGCTCTTTTAGCTTGATATACCCTAAACGCTCAGACGGTGACGCCCCTTTCTTCTCCTAGCGCTAATTACGTTTCTGCCGTCTGGTGTCCGCATTCTGGCGCGAAAACCAGAGGTTCTTTTTCTCTTACGGCTAGTGCCGCCCAGTGTTCTTTTCATAGAGTTCTCCTCTTAGGTGATTTTTATAAAAACTCACAATCTCATATTTTATCACTTTATTAGGAAATTGGGAATTGGACAATTCAATTTTGGATTGACAATAGCGCCACGGAGAGCGAGTCAGACGTTCGCAGAGCAGACTCGCTAACGCTTCTCTAGGAGACGCTACGCGAATGCTATCGAGCGTCTTTTGGATTAAATTTCAATTCTTTAATCCAAAAGCGTTCGACTAAGCGCTCACGCCGAAGTCTAAAATCTAAAATTCTTACTCCCCACCTTAATTGATGCTCAAAATCCATGTTCCCATGTAGCGCAGTAGTGGCACATCGCCAGGGGAGAGAACTTGACAATTGAAATAGTAAACTCCGCCGAAGGATGGGTTTTGGACGTTAGATAAGACTAACTCAACTGGGCTACCTGCTGGCACCGGATCTTGGGGAAAAATATTAATCAGTTTACCTTCTTTGTCCCACTTCACCTCAGAAAGCGGAACTGCTTTGCCTCTGACTCGGACTTCAATTTCTTTCGAGTCAAAAGTTCCTTTGTAATAATTAGGGTAGGTAATGGCAAATTGACTAACAGCCAATTTCATTTTTTTGGCTGGAATCCTCAATATGTATCGATCCGGAGCATTAGCTTGTCCACCAAAATCTAACCTAAAGGGCAGCTGATTTTCGCCTTTGATGCCGCTAAACAGCGTCAATCCAGGTAAGCTTTGCGCCAAAGTCAAGGCTGGTAATCCAGTAACCAAAAAACTAGTCACGGCTAAAGCAGAAAGTAAACGTCGCATAATTGGGCTTCCTCTACCAAAATGTAAATCTGTTATCTAAAAATAACTGTGTGTTAGTATTCTTTACTAAACTTTACTACTCACTTCCTAACAATGGACGTTTCATAACAATAAAAAGTGTCATCTTCTCTCAGCTTTGGACAACAGTAAAATTACTTAGTAGTAAATTAAACATATAGTATTTACTTCATTATCCTTGTAGAGTCATGATTTAGATTACTAAGTTAGTCAAATTTGAACTAGATAAAAACACAGTTAGGATTAGATTGTATTTCAAAATATGTACAAGTGTATCTAAAATTTGAGAATTTTGTTATAAAAATTGAGCCGCGCTATCAGCGATCGCCAGTTAAGTTGGGCTAAATTGATTAAAAGAAGTTTGAATCAAAGTCGTAATCCTTAAAATTTGATTGGGAAATTATCAAGCTTTGAAAATTTGCTCAATATTACTCTATAAGAAAGGAATACCAAAATTTTTTAATCCCAAAAATCAGTTGAAGATAAAAATGCCAAATTTGGGAATCAATTTAGGATATGCAATACGTAACCCTGTTTGCAACTATCTGAAAATATCATCTCTGCGAGCAGCAAAGTGAGGCTTTGCCTGGAGAACTAAGAGTGAAAGAGGAAAGATTCCAGGTTCAATCTATAAATAAAAGTCATGGTTGATATTCCTGCCTAAATACAATGAGTGCGGGACACCCCTTATATGGACAATCGCCTATTTAGCAGAGATTAGGTATTTATCTTCAGGAGATTTTATGAGAATAGCAGTTGCTAAAGAAATTGAAGTTTGTGAACGTCGTGTGACATTAATTCCTGATGCCGTTGGCCGATTGGTAAAACAAGGTTTGGAAGTTTGGGTAGAAACAGGTGCTCCGCCAAGTACGCCAATAACGTCCTTGGCGGAGCTTTAAAAAAAGTGATTGCCTGCAAAATCTCCACAGTGCGTAGGCGAAGCTCGCCAAAGGCATCGCTCTCTTCTGACTGTGTGTTCTCTGCGCCTCTGTGGTTCGTTAAAAAAAGCGATCGCCTGCAAAATTTCCATTGTGCGATCGCTCTCTTCTTTCTTTGCGCTTTTGCGTTAGATAGAAAAGCGATCGTTAAATCTCCTGTGATCGCTCGGTTAATTTTCTAAATTTCTTCCCATTCTCTAGCATCAATAAAAATAGATAAATGTTTTTTATTACTTGTGGCAATAATAACCTCATGTCCATAATTAGCAACTAAAATAGATTGAGATGCTAAAATTACATCACCATCTAAAGCTTTATTATCTGCTGTAGATTTACCTTGATTTCGGACTTCAGCCCATAACTATGCTGCTTTCAACATCACTTCTGTTGTAATAGGAAGATAGATAATTTCTAACTTGAGTTGATTAAGTTTTCTAATTCCTGATAATTTATTTGCCCTTAATAATTCCCGTCTAATTTCATAATCTATAATTTCTGGTAAAATTACTTCATATCCTCTCTCAAAAAGCGTATAAAACCATTCTTGACATTGCACAGCTAGAGGTGTTGCTTTTGGATTAGTAATTAATCCCACAGGTGCAGAATCTAAGATAATAACCTTACTCATCCTATTCTAAATAGAAATGCCTTTCATAGATTCTATAATTTCTAAGGTTTTCTGTTGTTCTTCTTGTTCATCTAACTCATTCCATGACTCAAATAATTCTTTAATATTTGTTTTCCTTTCTTGTTGTTTAACGGTATCACTATGATTAATTTCATTGATAGCATTTTCCCACTGATTTAATGATGTCTGTTTCATCGTCAGAGTTTGACGAAATAGACGTACAAATTGTAGTAATTCTGGGAGATATTCTTCTGGAGTTTGTTCAATTTCTAATAATAAATCAGCGCGGGGTGTCGTTGATGATTGTGGTGTGATAGGTTGATTATTGTTCATAAGTATCTTGCAAGTACATAAATTAATAACACGAGTAGATATTAATTTGTTTTAGTGTTGGCAGTTATATTATATTTTAGCGTGAATGGCTCTTTTACCTCCCTGATCAAGTCCCGACGCTTACATGGTATCCAATAGATTAAGGATCGGTTCCTGATCGAGGTAATCAATTAAGCGATCACTATCTTGAATCCTCTGTGTCCTCTGCGTGAGATAAAAAAGCGATCGCACTTCTAAAATAAAACTCCACGATGCGATCGCTCTCTTCTGACTCTGTGTCCTCTGCGCCTCTGTGGTTCGTTAAAAAGAGCGATCGCCTGCAAAATGTCACAGTGCGTAGGCGTTGGCGTAGCCTCTCGTAGAGAAGCCAGCCGAAGGCATCGCTTGCTTTTATCTTGAAACGCGATCGCATTAATCTTTCAGTTGAAAACTGAGCCGTATTCGTTCGTCAAGTCAATTAGCGATAAAATTTGAATATAGTCAAGTTAGTAGGGTTATTTGAAATGAATATCTCCCTCAAACCTGAGCATAAGCAGTTTATTCAATCCCAAATTCAAGCTGGGAGATACAAACGCGATCGCTCTCTTCTATTCTTCCTTGGCGTCTTGGTGGTTCGTTAAAAAAAGCGTAGGCGATGCCCGCCCAAGGCATCGCCTGCAAAATCTCCACAGTACGTAGGCGTTGGCGTAGCCTCTCGTAGAGAAGCCAGCCGAAGGCATCGCTACGTTAAGCTACATTAACAATCAACTTAACTTATATAGGTAATCGCCTTACTCTGAAAGTTTCATTACTGACAGAAATAATTGTCCCTGCTTCTAAATCTGCCTGACATTCCCTTAAAACTTCCGTTAAACGCTCATTAATTGCGTTGTAATTTTTATTTCCTAATCTAAACAAAATTACACTGGGTAAATTATCCCCACTAGTGGCTAAAAGTTGGGCAAAATCCAAGTCTACAGTTAATAAAATCCTCCCTTCTATACGAGCTTTCACTAAAATCTGATTATCTGGTAGTCTTTGCAACCCTTCATAGCGCAAATGTACCACATCATAACCAGCATTACGCAACCAAGACACAGTGCGTAGAGAAATTCCCATATCAGCTAAAAATTTCATTTTACTTAATTAAGCCGTTTTGAAGGGATAAACCCGTTCTTGAGTTAACCAAGCTGCGTAAAGTAAAGATTGACGAATATCCTCTGGTTCTAAATCAGGATATTCTTCTAAAATCTCCTCTACAGGTTTGCCATTAGCTACCAAATTAACCACTAATGAAACTGGAATCCGCATCCCACGAATGCACGCTTGTCCTGCCATAATGTGAAGATTAAATGTAATTCTTTCCAGACCTAACATAAATTATTTTTTGTAATATCTTCTAGTTTCTCATAAATACGATAATTACAGTAAGCTAGACGTTTTTTGCTAATTTCTGTCCCTACTGTTGGATCTAAATTCACTAACCAGACTTCACCTCTGTACATAAGTCCCTGAGTTGTAGAAGTCTTCATCTGAATCATCGCAAAAGTCTTCTCCGTCTAAGTCTGAGAATATATTTAGTTCACTACTAGGTGCATAATCTGCAATAGCTGTAATTGCGGCTAGTGTTAATTGGCGATTTTGCGCGAAACAAAAAAGGCGATTATGATTAATTTAGGAAAAAATCAGAATTTAAGGTTTCATCAACAGAAAAAGGATAGTCTTTAGGAAAAATAGACACAGGAAGTCCTGTTTCAATAGATGCTTCTTTTCGAGCATATTGGTAACAATTATCAAAAACTTCTGTGTAATAGCATTTTAAGCTAGGACTATCTAAAAATGCTTCTTGTAATATTTGACGATATTCATAGATTGTATATAACCAGCTATTGGATCGGTTCTGGGGTTGAAATTTGTATTTGAGAAGGTGCATTAAAAGCACTCTAAGATTACTCTTTAAAGCATTTTTATCACTTCTCCCCATACTTTCAATTTCTTCAATTAAATTTTCTAACTCTAATTCTAAAAAGTTTTTGTTTTTTAATAAATAAACAGTGTGTTCTAACCACAAGTGATAATCTTGTGCATAAAGATTATTGGTTTTAGGAACAGATTGATTGCCCATAAATTTCTCCTTTATGGATATATAATTTTAACATTACTTGTGTTATCTTAGAGTCTACGTTAGCGTAGCTTACGGCATTATCTTACCCAATCAAGCTAACCATAAGGGTTTGAATTTCCGATTCCGTCCTGCGGGTTTAATCACTTCGACACGGATGATTTCCATATCTCGGTTTGGAGATTGAAGAAAATGAAATCCGCTCCAACGCATCAGTTCAAATACGGCGTCTTTCACTTTGCCCAAACAATCGTAGATTGCTTGCCGGAATTCTTCTAATTGTGTCAGGATCATCACGTCAATGATTTATAGATTAGATTCATTGACTCTACAGCAGTCAGTATTACTACTGCTTGCTTTTGTTTAAACCCTTTAGTCTTCAATTCAGTACTATTGTCTATTTTTTATCTCTAATTCTCTAAGTACTTTTTCTGAGCCTGAGCTTTTAGTCCAAACTCCAGTTTAAACCGACATCTTTACAAATTTTTAGACAAAAACTAACCAGAAATTTTAAATTCGTGCAAATATAAAGAAAAGCTTAAGAGGTTACAGACTCATGGTCAGTGCCAAAATGATGCAACAGCTCTGGGCTGTAATCGAGTCTACCCAGGTCAGCACCCTGCTACAGTTTGACGATGCTGCTTTAGTACAATTGCTCCTCCAGCAGTTAAAAGTTAAGCAGGGGATTGATGCTCAGGCAGATAACATACTCAATACTTATATAAAATCTAAATTGCCCCTGATTCGTGATACAGCTGAAGGTCGATTATCCTTCGGACAAGGCGGCAATTATTAGCACCAGAAATCAAATGATTGCTCATTGCCAATTATACGCTCAGAGTTCAAACAATTGAATATTATGAATCACTGGCTAGTAATTGCCCTGGTAGCTTATCTAATTGGAGCAGCGATTGAAGGGGTTAGTACAGCCAGTCAGCTATCTCATTTAGTGCCAGAACTACCTAAAAGTACACAAGCTCATCCTTCAGAGTCTGCGACTGGGCCTAGTTCGAGTTGGCGAGTTGTGGCCGCCATCGCCTCAATAAGTATCTGTGGAGCTTTTTTGTGGCCTTGCCGCCTTTTCCATCGTTTAATTAAAGGAAACGTTCGTTCGTAAGCCTAGCCGTGGCTGAAGCATGGAGGCAAAAAATATATCTATTTGCCGGTTGGTCAATTATGCAGTTTGTTCTGGTTCTGTCGCTACATTTTGCCCAATTTTTGGCTCCGTTCCCGCAAGCAGTCGTTGAATATTAGTGCGGTGGCGCAAAATTACATATAATCCCCCGGCAATCCCAAACAGAACATAGGGTAACGGTTGATGCAAAAGTACCATGAAAATTGAACCTGCGATCGCACCTGCAATTGAACTCAAAGAGACAATCCGCGATATTGCCACGACGACGGCAAACACACCTGCTGTTGCTAAACCTATCTGCCAACTCATTGCCAACAAAATCCCCAAGCTAATAGCAACAGATTTACCACCAGTAAAGCCCAAAAAAATCGATTTACTATGTCCCAGAATGGCAGCTAATCCAGATATTGTTACCATCCACGGTTGCCACAGTTGTACATCTACCGTTGGGGGGATATAATTATGAATTGGCTTAAAATTGAACAACCAGTAAACTAGAGCGATCGCTAATACTCCCTTTAAGGAATCAAGTACTAAAACCAATGCTCCTGGCCCTTTCCCCAAGGTTCTTAATACATTAGTTGCGCCAGTGGAACCTGAACCAACTTCTCGAATATCAATACCTTTTAGCTGCTTCACAGCGATGTAGCCAGTGGGAAAAGAACCCAGCAGGTAAGCTATAACTACAATTGCCGCGCACAGAGTTAACCAAATAGCCATAATCCAATTCACGCATTCAAAATTTAAAAAAGTCAAGAGGTATTACTCTTGACTAATGACTAATTTAGAAGTCATCATCATAGTTTCTCACTGCTTTGGAGTCAGGGGCAAAGGCTAACCACAAGGGAAATTGCAGCAGTGACAAACTGATTTGCTCTTCTGAATCGTCAATGATAATTAAGGGCAGTTGATTGGCTTTCGTCAATCGGTCTGCTTTTTGAGCCACAGCATCTGATGCCTCAAATAATACCACACCTCTGTCTGGCCCGAAATCTGGACGACCGATTCCCAGACAGTCTTGCAAGCCGCGCCGCCATTCACCTAATCGCTCCGGTGTATTAGCTAAGACTAAAGTACGGACGCGATCGCCATACAGCTTATGTAATATCGAAATTGTGGCTGAGGCAATCAGAATATTCTGTAAGCGGCTACCCATTGTCCGCAAACCACCCCGTCCCCCTTGGGTAAAAAACCAGTTAGAGACTCGTTCTGCATGGATTGGTTCAAAGGTGCGGCGTAGTTGCCACGCTGGCCCATAGTAATCTGGTTTATTGCGGTATTGGTCAATTAGGCGGCGAATTTGCTTTGTAGTATCTTGAAACTGCTGTTGGGCAAATTGGGGTATTCCAGGTTGGGATTCAACTGGTTTAGCCTCTTTTATAGATGGTTTTTCTCGTTCCACCACACTTGGCGTCAGTTGCAACTGTTCAGCAGCAGAGGCCAAATCCTGTAAGCTACCCGTGAGATAGTCTTTAAAACCCTGCACCCGAATTGCCAAGTCTTGGGATGTACCCGCAAAAGTGGTTCGCATCTCGTTGCGAATACGTTCTTGACGGCGTTCTAGCTGTTCTACAGAAATTTGCAGGGTTTGTTTACGTTGTTCTAACTGCACCAGCGACTCTTGCACAAGTCGTCCCAGCGAGGTTTGAGTTTCACTTACTTGGGACTGAAGGTTTTTGTAAGAAGCTTGCAGCTTGGCTATTTCTTCCTTGAGAACTGTCTCAGCGCTCTGCAACTCTGCCACTCGTTGCTCTGCTTCTGCATATAATGAATTATTTTCTGATCCTATTTCTGACCCCAGTGCGATATTTTCCGCTTCTAACTGCCCTACAAACTCGCCATTTGAATTTTCTGTTAGCTCTACTGGAGAATCTACCACTTCTGCATTGGAGATGAGTGGCTCAGAAGTTGAGTAGCCTTCTGATGAGCGAATGGCTTCTGTTTTTACCACTGACTCAACAGATGGATTTACTGGATGAACAAATGCATTGTTTTGTTCTGGTTTTTCTGCCAACCGCTCATCAATTGGTTCTGGGGTTTGAGATGCCTCTGAGTTCATAAACAATAGTGTAATTCCGATGACGCGAATAAATAGCTTTCAGAAATATTACAATTGACCTGCCATAAAAGTCCTGAGTGCTGAGTTATGAGTTTAAAGCAAAACAACTCAGCACAGATAGCACTCAACACTAAATACGTGGACAACGTTGTTCCAAGCAAGTTTTCAAGGTGTTGGGGTCAAATAAAATCGGCAAAAAGTGAATACTTTTAATTTCTTTAAAGTAAAACAGGATGGGGATTCCATTCCAGAATATCCGCCAGTTTTGCCATTCCTGGTAGGGAAAGCGCCGAATCAATTTTTCGCCTCTGTAAATATCTAAGTCGGTAGCGGTAAATTGCAAACGCAGCGTTAACGCCTGAAACATGAGAAACAAACCAAACAGTGTGAAAACAGAGCCTACCCACGGTTGTACTAACAGTAGTGGAATAGCGGCAATCACCAACACTATAGGTATATTGTAACTAGGCTTGAGTTCTACAGTTGAGGTGGAGTTATGAGCAAATGAACTGGTCACAGTCTTAAATCCTGCTTTATTTAGTAGGCATTTCTCCTATTTTAGGAGTCAGAGACGCGATTAATCGCGTCTGTACAGGAGTCAGAGACGTGATTAATCCCGTCTGTAAAGGAGTTAAGAGTTATGATTTAAAACTCCTCACTCCTAACTCTTAACTCTTGACTCATAACTCTTAATTTTTATGGGCTTTGTATAAATGCACTGCCAGTCCCCTGAAACATTAACCAAGAAAGAAGGAAATTGCTCACAAATATAACCAGCAAGGCAGTCACAACAGCAGCTGTGGTTGACTCTCCTACACCTTTGGCTCCTCCTGTTGTCGTTAACCCCCAACTGCAACCAATTACGGCGATTAAAATGCCAAAGCAACACGCCTTAATCATGGCGCTAAAAATATCCCAGATACCAAGAAAGTTACGGGCTGAGTCTAGAAATACCGTATCAGACAGGTTGTAGATATTTGTCGCAATTATTAATCCCCCAAACATCCCTGTTATCAAAGACAGGAGAGTTAAAATTGGTAGCATCAAACAGCAAGCAAGAACGCGGGGGATAACTAGGTAATCGATTGGATCTGTTCTTAACATCAACATGGCATCGATTTGTTCTGAGACTCGCATGGTACCGATTTCTGCTGCAAAGGCAGAACCGACTCGTCCGGCTAAAACCACTGCTGTTAACACGGGAGCGAGTTCTCGTGTCAAGGCTATAGAAAGCACTCCGCCGATAACGTTTCCTGCCCCAAAGTTGATAAATTCCCGCGCCACCTGAATGGTAAACACCGCGCCAACGAAAATAGCCGTCACGAGGGCAATAAATAGGGAATCTGGCCCAACTGCTGCCATTTGTTGTAAGGTGTTGCGCCGATGGATTTTGCCCTTTAATAGGTGAACTAGTACTTGCCCACCCAGAAAAATCGCTGACAGCAGCCGCTGACTCCATTTTCCTAAACTGGATTCGGATGTAGTCTGGTTCAATGTTCTGTAGCTAACTCGGTAACTGCTTTAAGAATAGCGGAAGTCATGGGAATGGGGAATGGGGAATGGGGAGAATGAAAAATGACCTCTTTCCCCTCTGCTTCTTCTTCCCCTACTCCCATTCGGCTACGCTCACGGCAAGCCTACTCCCCACTCCCTTAAGAAGACTAAACATTAACTTAGATTAAAGACGCTCTCAGAAAGTGAAGCTGCTATTAAAGGTGCTGAAACCAATAAATAGCTGCTAGCCTTGGCTCTAACATTGATTTTGCAAGGGTTTGGGAGATTGAAGTCATTTTTGATAACTTCACCATCTGCTGTAACTGATAGCCGTTTCTTTTAATGAAAACTTAAGATTTTTGACAGATTGTCTGTTCGGAAGCGATCGCCCGTATTGTAGAAAATGAGAAACCGCTATCGGGCTATTGTCATCTCTACTCACGGAGTTTGTCCTAAATGACTATTTTCACAAACTTTCTCCGCTCTTTACTACTTACGATCATTTTTAGTTTTGTCGCTCCCATGCTCCTAGTTGGCGGCGGATTGCTCCTTCTATCACTGAGCAGTCACTTCCCTGGTTTACAAGAGTTAACTGAGGCGATCGCTATTCAGATTAGGCATTTTCTCGCCACCTTTGGCAGTGGAACTCCCCTACGCGGATTATTTGTGATTAGCTTGACCTGTACTTTCGTTGGGGCACTCTTTGATATGTACGTTTATTATCGGGGTCAAATTTTACGAGTAGGTTCATGAGTAATTGAAATACCTTCGTCAGATGGTCATGGGCTGTATAAGCGAGGAAAAAGTCATATTTCCAAAGGTGAAAGTACTACTACCCTTAACTTAGATAGGGATTAGTGTTGCTGAATAAATTTTTATTAATTAAATTCAGTGCCGAGGTGATTGATTAAATACTTATTATTCATTAGTTATTAGTTATTAATTACTGACAACTAGTGCAGGTGTGCGATCGTAGTAAACCAATCCTCAAAAAGTCAGAATAGCAAGGGTTTTATAATTTTCAGTTCCGCAAAAAAGTTAAAATAATCCCTGCTAAATCATCAGGTTGAACGCTAGACTAGAGTTTGGCATTTTGTGTCAGCCGCAATACTTTAGGACTTAATTAGTATTCATTGAGAATATCAAATAAAACTCCCTGTAAAATATAAAATTTTCCTTAAAATCCTGATGAGCAGAATGACTGCTCATGTTTCTTAACAGAGTAAAGCAGGGCATCTGACCGTTGGGCATCTTATATTGAATTTATTACGAGGTATGTTGACAGCTCATGGTTTGGCCGTTTAAGCCCAAGTTTAGAAAACAAATTGCGCGGATTGAAATTACCGGTGCGATCGCCGGTGCTACTCGCAAACGCGTCCTAGAAGCCCTGAAAACTGTAGAAGAAAAAAAGTTTCCGGCATTATTGCTACGTATCGATAGTCCTGGCGGTACAGTCGGAGATTCCCAAGAAATCTACAGCGCCCTAAAGCGTTTGCGCGAAAAAATCAAAATCGTCGCTAGCTTTGGCAATATTTCGGCTTCTGGAGGAGTCTACATCGGTATGGGAGCCGAACACATCGTCGCCAACCCAGGTACAATTACGGGTAGTATTGGTGTGATTCTGCGTGGGAATAACTTGGAACGCTTGCTAGAAAAAATCGGTGTTTCCTTCATGGTAATTAAGTCTGGTCCTTACAAAGACATTTTGGCTTTCGACCGGGAACTGACTCAACCAGAAGCAAACATCCTGCAAGAGTTGATTGACACAAGTTATCAGCAGTTTGTCCAAACAGTAGCTGATGGCCGTTCTTTAGCAGTAGAAACTGTGAAAACTTTCGCCGATGGTCGGATTTTTACTGGACAGCAAGCCCTAGAGTTGGGTGTTGTAGACCGCCTGGGCACAGAAGAAGATGCCCGTCGCTGGACAGCAGAACTAGTCGGGCTTGATCCGGAAAAAACTCTCTGCTATACCCTAGAAGAACGTAAACCCTTATTGAGTCGCTTTCTTCCAGGGAGTCGTCAGTTTTCATCAGGAATTGGAGCTGGTATTGATTGGCTCGAATTTGAAATGTCTACTAGTGGTTTACCGTTGTGGTTATATCGACCCTGATATGAGTTAGGAGGAGCCAGTGCGGTCTTCTCCCAAGGGGAGACGCTAAAAGCGATGGGGTTTCCCCAAGTGGAGCAACTGGCGTTTATGAGTGAGAAGTTATGAGTTAAAAATCTTAACTTCTCGTTCTTAAGTCCTAACTCCTGACTTTTCTGTTTTAAGGAGGATTTGACGTGGAGTGGCAAATGCGGGCGATTCGCGGAGCAACAACCGTTTCAGAAAATACCGTTGAGGCAATGCGAGAGGTGGTGACAGAACTACTAAATGAACTAGAAAACCGGAATCAATTCCAGCCGAGGGACATGATTAGTGTGACTTTCTCAGTGACACGCGATTTGGATGCTATTTTTCCAGCTGCGATCGCCAGAGCGCGTCCGGGTTGGGATAATGTGGCCATGTTGGATGTGCAGCAAATGCACGTCCAAGGTAGCTTACAGCGTTGCATTCGGTTCTTAATCCACGCTTATCTGCCAGCTTCCGCCTCAATTCATCATATCTATTTACGCAACGCCGCCAGCTTGCGTCCCGACTGGAGTTTACCCCAATCATTACAAGTATCACAGCCAGCAGTGATTCTATAATTCTTGCGGATGTGGCAGTCAATCATGCCTAGAGTGACTGAGCTTCTAAATCAAATTGTTGAATGGGTGCAGCAGTACAACTCAGAAGAATGGCCTGATGAACCTGACTTTGATACAAGTTTTCCTAACTATCCAAGTCTTACAGCAATGTTAGAGAAAGAGATTAGGCGCTTGAAGTTTGTCTGGAAAATCAGCTAGCCACACTTCACCAGATTTCAGGTTCATCAATCAAATCCAATACTTCTTGTTCAACCACTCTCGAACGAAGAATATCTAGAGCATCCTGGTCTGCCAGTTCAATAATCTCTGCAAGGCATTGCTGCACTTGTTGAGCAATATCAGGTTGCCATTGGCGTAGTTTTGTGTCGAGTTCTTGGACTAAAACATCCATTTCAAGTTTCTTTTAATCTTGAGTTCCTGAAACTACTATCAAGTTATTTGTTGTATTCGGTTGAAGTTCTTTGGAATGTTCTGTTTGAGTGAATTCGTCAAAAAATTTGAAAAACTGCTCTAGTGCAGTGTGTTCATCTTGGTAAAAAAATAGAATAATCTCATCCCAGGTATGATCAGAACTTACAGGAAATCTCTGCTGAATCCAAGTTTGAAATTCTGAAAATTGCTGTTCTTGTGGTGTTTGAGGAATTCCTATCTGGCGACGGGCAAAGCAGTAACCTGCTAGAAAAGTACGGAGGTTGGATATAGAAGCTCGTCCCAAATAGATGGCAGGACGTTTCTGTATATTGTGGATTAGGTCATACAAATCAACCATCTGTCCCTCCAACTTAAAAATTGGTTTCGGTGATTTGGAAATTGCCGCCTAAATCTTGGGCAGGGCAGTATAGGTTATTGATCCAGTCTACTGTGGAAATTCCTTCAGGATCTATGTTGTCAAAGATGAGTTCTTGTCCATCAATTTCAACGGCGATCGCTTCATGTCGCCCATTAATGGAAATGTTTTGTCACAGGCGTTCATGGTAAATGTTGCAGAAGGGATCTTCTCTACTACCTGTGAACAGGCTAATCTGTTTACCAGAAATGTTTTGCTCAATGAGGAATTGGCGCAAGGCGATCGCACAGGGAACGCATTCAAAAATCTGGAATTGTGCAGCGATCGCGCTCAGTTGACTGTGAAGGCTAGCCTTGATCATGATGTAGCTTTCTCAGGCAGCGATCGCGCTCTGCAAAGTGACAATGGAATATATGCTGAGATTTCCCAGACGACGAAAGTTAGGATCAGATCAACAATTAATAGTTCGATTGAACAATAACCTCTAAAGAGTACGATTGTACCAATTAAAGGTGCGATCGCTTTCAGAGGTTATTTTTATATATAGCGGTTCTCGTTTACGTCAGATACACCCGTAGGGGCACGGCAGTGCCGTGCCCCTACACCTCGTGATGTAATGTTGTACCGCATCTGAATAAAAACTGCTATAGCGATCCGATTTCATTTATAAAATTATTTGCGTAGTCGGGCAATAGGCAACAGTCAAGAAGCCTCTTTGAGTTATGCTGAATTTTTTCAAAAATCAAATATGATTCCTATAGGTTAAAATTTATATAGGAGGTAAGCTATATGTTAAAAACAATTCAAGGAATTTATAAAAACGGCAAAATTGAATTAGCTGAAACACCAGAAGGCATCACTGAAAGTTTAGTGTTTGTCACCTTCCTAGAAACTAAATCCACCCAATGGTCAGAAATAATCATGCAATATTCAGGTATAAAAGAAAGTATTATCTTTGAATCATATCGAGAGGAACTGATACCACCGAAGGAAATTGAACTTTAATTATGTATGGGTTATCTACTCGATACTTGCGTCATTAGTGATTTTGTCAAAGGAGAAGAAAACACCCTCAAGCGAATAAAATTAATCTCCCCTACTGAAATTTTTGTTTCATCTCTAACAGTTATGGAGGTGAAATATGGATTATTTATAAACCCACAACGCGCTATTAAAATCCAATCAATTATTGAAATATTATTAGCTTCAATTACAATCTTACCTTTTGATTCAAAAGAAGCAGAACAAGCCGCCCACATCAGAAGCTTTCTTAAATTAGCTGGTTCACCGATTGGTGCTTATGATGTACTTATAGCAGCCACCGCAGTAATCAATAATCATATTGTGGTTACATCTAATGTCCGAGAATTTCAAAGAGTACCTAACTTGCAAATCGAAAATTGGCGTTCTGTGTGAATAGCTTACTCCTCCTCTAACTTAATGTGAGCTTCTCCAGCTTACCTAAATGTATAATTCTTAAAGTAAAACGGTATTACCTTCCCTGTAGGAGCTTCTGTCTTCCTTGCAGCAACTTTCGCTTTCACGTTTAGGTGTTTCGCGCAGCCTGTAGCAGCTTCCGCCTTCACGTTTGGGTGTTTCGCGCAGCCTGTAGCAACTTCGATCCCACAGGTTTTCTACAAGGAATAAGTCAGACAGAAATCACTCTTTTGATTTTTAGCAAATGCGATCGCATAAAATTATGTCGCAGCAGCAGAAATTCTCAAGAGATTTTTGACGCGATCGCACAGCCCACCGTAGGCATCGCTTAATAATCGAACAACTCTATTCTTTGTGATGATCAAACCGAATTCCTAAAAAAATGTCATAAACAAACTCAAAAAAGTCCTTTTTCTCTAACAATCCTGAAGTTTGATAACATCCTTTTTCATCTAACAGGGGCTTCATCAGATAATATGCAGGCTGGTAATTATACCAAGGAATCGAAGGCCACAAATGATGAACTAAATGGTAATTCTGCCCCATAATCAGGATATTCAAAATTGGGTTAGGGTAGACACGAGCATTTTTCCAGCGATCGCGCTCCGCAAAAGGACGATGGGGCAAATAGTCAAAAAATAATCCCAGTGCTATCCCCACCACAAAAGCCGGTATAAACCAAAAATTGAGAATGTAACCCAAAAAGTGATACTGCACTGATATATAAACAATTACACCGACAATTAAGCGGCTGATGAACCATTCCAATAGCTCATATTTACGCCACAGTCGCCGTTGAAAGAAAAATACCTCGTGGTACAAAAACCGCACCGCAATCAGCCATAGAGGGCCACCCGTAGAGACATAATGATCTGGGTCATCTTTAGGATGATTGACATGGGCATGATGCTGTAAATGCACCCGCGTAAATACTGGAAAAGCAAAAGCTAGCATTAAAGCACTGCCATGCCCTAACATTGCATTAATCACCCGATTGCGATGGGCAGATTGGTGACAGGCATCGTGAATTACCGTCCCAGCACAATGCAAGGCAATAGTATTAACGCTAAAGCAGAGCCAGTGCGGCCATTCCCAAAGCCAGTAACCAAAGCTAGATAACACCAGCATTGCCACAGCTACGAAAAACAGCAGTAGCGTGCGATTGAAATCACCAGGAGGCGCTAAAAATTCCTTGGGTGGGATTATCAGTGGCTTTTGTGCCTCCGATGTGATCATTTTTGACATTGACTCCTTCTTTACCAAACATTACGAATATACGATAAAAGATTAGCGAATAATAAAGTTTTGCTAAGTTTTGTATACCAATATTTATCTACAGCTTTGCATATCACTAGATGAATAACGCTATGATTCCAGACGAAGCCAAGTCTTTACTGATAAGTGGGGTATGACAATCGGCAATAGGTTGATCGGATAAACTCCTTTGTCAGGAGGATGGAGACAAGATTGATGTACTATATCTAGTCTAACCCACAGCCCCTATTCTCCGATAAACCCTCTCTAACTGCTTATTATTGATATAGCAGTGACTGAAAAGGAGATGCCACTTAAGTTACGATGACTTCCCAGATAGCTCCCTAATTTCAGCCCCTATGCAATTAAGAGATTCTCTGCGCCGGACAAAAATTGTCGCTACTATTGGCCCCGCCACTAGCAGTCCTGAAATGCTGAAGGCGATTATTGAAGCGGGAGCCACGACGCTGCGGCTAAATTTTTCCCACGGAACTCATGCCGACCATCAGCGTAGTATTCGCTTAATTCGGCAAACCGCCTTTGAATTAAATCAGCCAGTGGCTATTCTCCAAGACTTGCAAGGTCCAAAAATTCGCTTGGGGAAGTTTGACAACGGGTCTATAGTTGTGGCAAAAGGCGATCGCTTCACCTTGACAAATCGTCCGGTTGTAGGTACGCAAGAAATTAGCTGCGTCACCTACGATTATTTAGCCGAAGAAGTCCCAGTTGGCGCAAAAATCCTCCTCGATGATGGACGAGTCGAAATGGTCGTGGAAGAAATTAACCGCGACAAAGGTGATTTGCATTGTCGCATCACCGTGCCTGGTAAACTTTCTAACAACAAAGGCGTAAACTTTCCCGGCGTTTACCTGTCAGTTAAGGCAATGACCGACAAAGACCGAGAGGATCTGATGTTTGGTCTCGATCAGGGTGTAGATTGGGTAGCGCTTTCCTTTGTCCGCAATCCGCAGGACATGATCGAAATTAAAGAGCTAATTTCCAGTACAGGCAAGCAAGTGCCAGTGATTGCCAAAATTGAAAAGCACGAAGCCATCGAACAAATGGAGGCGATTCTGGCTTTGTGTGATGGCGTAATGGTTGCCAGAGGCGACTTAGGGGTGGAATTGCCAGCAGAGGATGTTCCCGTACTCCAAAAGCGGCTAATTGCCACAGCAAATCGTTTGGGAATTCCGATCATCACCGCTACCCAGATGTTAGATAGTATGGTGAGCAATCCCCGTCCCACTCGCGCGGAAGTGTCGGATGTGGCAAATGCGATTTTAGATGGCACGGATGCGGTGATGCTCTCCAATGAAACCGCAGTGGGCAGCTTCCCTGTAGAAGCAGTGGCCACGATGGCGCGGATTGCCGAGCGCATGGAGCAGGAAGAAGTCCAACACTTAAACTTACGTTCTGCCAGAGATGCCCGCCGCTCCATTCCCAATGCGATTAGCCAAGCTGTAGGTCAAATCGCCGAACAACTAGGCGCAGCAGCAATCATGACCCTAACGCAAACTGGGGCAACAGCTCGCAATGTTTCTAAGTTCCGTCCCCAGACACCGATTTTGGCAGTGACACCCCATGTGAATGTGGCACGACAGCTACAAATGGTGTGGGGAGTAAAACCACTGTTAGTACTAGGATTACCTTCCACTGGTCAGACATTTCAAGCTGCGATCAACGTAGCTCAGGAACTGAAGTTACTGTCTGAGGGAGATTTAGTAGTGATGACTGCTGGCACACTTCAGGGAATTTCCGGCTCCACAGATTTGATTAAGGTTGAGGTGGTGACGGCAATATTAGGTCACGGAATTGGACTAGGACAAGGTTCAGTTAGTGGTCGCGCAAGGGTGGCAAATACTGGCATGGATGTTAGTAACTTTAATCCCGGAGACATATTAGTTGCACCTCGAACTAGTGCGGATTTTGTGGAGGCAATTCGGAAAGCTGCCGGGATTATTACGGAAGAGGAAAGTCTGACAAGTCACGCAGCAGTGATTGGTTTACGTCTCGGTGTGCCAGTGATTGTCGGCGTAAAGCAGGCAACGAAGGCGATTCGAGATGGGGCGATTATAACGCTGGATCTGCAACGGGGTTTGATTTATTCTGGGGCGGTGAGAACGTCTTAGGAGTGGGGAGTAAGAATTTTAGATTTTAGATTTTAGATTTTGGATTTTGGATTAAAGAATTGAAATTTAATCCAAAAGACGCTCGGCTATCGTCAATCCAAAATCCAAAATTGAATTGCCCAATGCCCTTTATCAAATAGTTACGATCGCAACCCCAAGCCATCCAGCAAAGTTTTGCTCCTGTGTGGAGTCAGGATGCTCAACAGGTTTTACTTGATATTGAATGGGATGTGGTGAGGCGAGGGTGATAGAATAGGTAAGCAGTTCGTCTTGGTGGAAAACTGTGACTTCGATTGTATCGTTTGCTTGGTAATCTTTCAGGCGATCGCTTAAACTATTCCCCGTTACCTTAATCCCATCAATTGCTAGCAACTCATCACCTGCATCAATTCCCCCTACTTGGGCAGGTGAACCAGTCTCTACAAACTTAATCATCTCCCGCCCATTTTCTGTATTTATTTTCACACCCAGATAAGGTTCTTCCTGCTGATCTGCTACCAACTGTAAGCCAAAGGGTTCTAAGTACTGATTTAAGGGCAAATCGTCAATGCCATCAATATAGCGTTTAAAGAAATCAGTCAAATCGATTCCGGCAACAGATTCTATAACTTCCTGCAACTGTTCTGGAGTATAGCCAATTTCAGCTTGCCCATATTGCTGCCACATTTTCTGCATTACGTCATCGAGCGATCGCTGATTGTCGTGAGTAGAGCGAATCAGTAAATCCAGCAACAACGATACCATTTCTCCTTTTAAATAGTAGGAAATTTGGGAATTACCGCTATTGGCATCCGGGCGATAGAGTTTTATCCAGGCATCAAAACTCGACTCAGAAACCGATTGTACCTTCCGCCCCGGTGTCATTTCATATCTGGTAATTTCTTTGCCCAAGTTATTCAAATACGACTTAACATCATAAATTCCCGCCCGCAAAGGAATTAACAAGTCATAGTAACTAGTAGTCCCCTCACAAAACCACAATGATGGTGTGTAATTTTCTTCGTCGTAATCAAAAACCTCTAATGCTTTTGGGCGAATTCGCTTGACATTCCACAAGTGAAAGAACTCGTGTGCTACCAATTGGATAAAGCGATCGTACTTTTCCTGAGTGCGAAATCCAAAACGCTGGTAAATTAAGGAACAAGAGTTTTTATGCTCCAAACCGCCAAAAGCTTGGCTAAATAAATGTAGCAGAAACACGTATCGTTTGTATGGCAAACCGCCGAACATCTGCGCTTCTACCTGGACAATTTTTTGGATATCAGCAATCATCTGCTGGGCTTGGAAATTTCCCTGTCCCCAGATTGCCAGTTCGTGGGGTTTTCCCAAAACCTCAAATTTATACAATTGGTGGCTACCAATCTCAAAGGGAGTATCCACCAGAGTATCAAAATCGCTAGCCAAGAAAGTATTCGTTTCTTCAGCAACGGGTGGTAGGGCAGTAGTTACCTGCCATTCCGGGTGTGGTGGTACGATAGTGACGCGAATCGGTTGGTTCTCCCAGCCTGGTATTCTAAAAAATAGTGCCGCACCGTTAAAATAACCGTGGCTTGGATCTAAGTGATTTGTCCGTACCGATAGCTCATTCGCAAAAACGCGATAACGTACAGTTAATTCTGAAACACCTATTTTGTCTACCTGCCAGTGATTTTTGCTGATCTTCCGCCAAGGTAAAGGCTTATCCTCTGCAAAAGCCGCAAAATCTTGTAAATTCTTGGCATATTCCCGGACTAGGTAGGAACCGGGTGTCCACACCGGCAATTTTAAATCGAGAATCGCCGAAGGATAATCGGCAAGGCGTAAAGTTACCTCAAACAGATGGGTTTCTGGTTGGGGCATTGCCACCAGGTAATGAATCGTTGGCCCGGTTTCGTGGACGTAGATATTGGGACGAGTTGCTGTTGCTTCAGTCATCTTGTGTGCTGAGTTAATACTCGATAGGTAATTTTTTCCATCATGACAAATTTGCCTTTTAATTTTGAGGATGTACCTCATCTGATCGAGAAGTGCTATTAGGGATTTCCAACAAATAAATTATCCAATCTTGTGGGGTGGGCATCTTGCCTGCATTTGGCTACGGGCGGGTGAGACACCATAGGTGTCAAGTTAAGCTCAAACTTACTATGTCAATAAGCATTTATGCTGAAAAACTCGGTTTTAAAGGGACAAAAAACGAACTTTTTCAGGGACTATTAATGCTTTGTTTATTAGCATCACTCCCAGCTTGCGTATAAAAGGCAGAAAAAAGTTCACCTTTATACTTCGTTTCTCACAAAACCTATCGTTGACAAATGGGTTTTAATCTTAAGTTGACACTAATGGTGAGACGCCCACCCCACAATCAGTAGTTGAGTATTTTTTTATTTGGAAGCCCCTTGTCTAATACAAAACGTATGTTTTTATACTTGTATCTATACAATATTTTTATTGAAAAATTATTTTTTAATAACTGAATAACTTGTTGCTTTAAAAATATATAAAACTCCGAGTGATCGGGGTAGAAATCGGGGTAAAGACTGCTAATGTCCTTATCATATATTAATCTCCAAGTTATAACTATTTCTTGATTGGTAATTATATCCATATTGGTAATAACTAGGTCGGCACGATAAAACCTATGTATGTTTAGTTTTGTAAAAACTTTGGAATCACTGATTTAGAAGCTATTCGCTGATTTTACATTTTGTCACATAGGTTGATTTTTTAACGCTGACTTACTTATATGCTACTTTTTATATTATTTATTATTCTTTATGTAGCAGAAACACGTATTGCTCATCTGACTTTTCACGGGATCTGGAAAACCTCTCTCTTTGCACGAGAGAGGTTTTGAATTTGCCTTTTAACTTTTGAATTTAAATGGAGACGGCGGCTATTTGCTGCGGCTGGTAGTCAGAACCAAGTTTATTGGCACAAAAGCCGATATCGCGTACTTGATTTGGTTCAATTATTTTTCCCCAGTCCAAAGGAGTTACTACATACTGTATCGCTCCTTGCTGCTTAAAATCTGCGTTCCAAGAATTATTAATCGTAGCTTGGTTCATATTAAATACCAGCTGCCAATTACTAACCTTGGTATTGCCCTGATTTGTAATTTTAAAACTGACACAAAATCCTGTTTTCCAGTTGGAATTGATGTCAGTAGTCACTTTTAGTTGGGCAGTACTAGTCGGAGTTGGGGAAACAGAAGGAGTCGGAGTTGGGGAAACAGGAGGATTACTCGGTTTGTCTGGCGGTTGAACTTGTACAGGTGAGAGCAGTTGGGATAGTAATTGCTGCTTGGGTAGATCAACAGTTTGCCAATCATCTAGTAAAATTCCGCCTGTATCACTACTATCAGGATTCCAACTCCAGTAAGTAAAGCTCAAGTTATTTTTTTGAATGTATTTCACCAATTCATTTTGCCAAATTCCTTCTTTGGAATTTAAGTCTACTTTCCGTCCCCCAAACTCCCCAATTAAGATGGGAGCAATATTCTCACTAGCGATATAGTTAAATCCTATTTGCCAGCGATCAATTAAATTTTTAGGAAAGTTAGAGTCATAAAAGTAGGGCTGATTGTACACTCCAGCGCCGTACTCATGAGGAGAATAAACTAGCTTGTTAGAAACCGATAAACGTACTGGGTAGCTCTTAACACCTTCTAAATTTCCCCCATACCAATGCTGTAGCAGTTTTTGACCGGGGACATTCTTTTCTACTCCTTCAACGACAATCAGCCAATTAGGGTTGACACTGAGAATGGCATTACCTGCGCGTTCTGCTGCTAGTCGCCAGTCGGTATTGATGTTGTTATCACCCCAGCTAGCTTTCCCGTGAGGTTCGTTTTTTAAGTCTGCGCCGATAACGTTAGCTTGATTTTTATATCTGATGGCTAACATTTTCCAGGTATCGATCCAGTCTGCTTCGGTAAACCCATCTCCATACCATAATTCTGGAATTTGCTGGTCGTTGAGGCGATGGCTGTCGAGTAGGATTAGTAATCCTTGGCGTCCTGCTTCTTGAATAACTAAGTCCATTACCTCTAAGGGGGTTTTACCTTGGAGTTCTATGTTGCTGCCAATTCCAAAGTCAATGCCACTTACATTAGGCGATCGCAATCCTGCCACAGAATAAGGCAATCGGATGACATTATATCCCAAGCTTTTAATCTGCGCCAGCATTTCTTTATAATCTCGTTTCCATAAACCATGAGGGGCGTGTGTATCAGTTTCCATACCAAACCAGTTAACACCTCTGGGCAATACAGCCTTGCCTTTCGCATCCACAATTGTTCTACCAATCGTTGAAAGTGGTAGCTCTATTGGCGTCGCAGCCCTAGAAGCATCTAGCTGGATATTAACAGGTGCTTTAGTCAAAATTATGACTAAAAATACCACTAAGCTTAAGGAAAATATCAGGAATTGCTTGTGTAACCTGAGTGTTCTTGGTTTACTTTTTGAGATCAATCGCATAATTTTATTACCTTTCCTGGAGATAAACTCCTAAGTCTAATTACTTAGTAAAGTATATATTGCTCTAACAAAAAAATACTCTACTTGTAATTATTTTTACTTAAAAATTATTTTTAGGTATCTGACCATTCCATCGAGGATAAATTTTTCTATTCTGATTACAATGATTTTTTTGACAGCTTTTTAGTTATTAAATTAACATTCCATGCATCTAACCATCCTAGTAATCTTAGACCCTAATAGCAATATTTAGCTACTATTGTTTCTGTATCCGCAAAAATTGGATAGTAGAGGTCAAGATCGCTAAAATCTTTGACTAGTAATATGTATAAACTTCTCTCTAGATTTTCCATTTCCCTTTATATAATCTGCGAGAGTTATTTAGTTTACAGAAAATTTACGAGATTTACTGACTTCTTCATCATTTTTCTATTGAAACAATCTTGGATAGAAGATAATTTGGATACTAAGGCAGTACGCATATTGAGTGACCGTCAAAACTCTATACAAGCTAGATGTTAGAAGCGGTAATTATATCTGCTGCGATCTACCCATTGTCTTTTATTTAACAAAAACTTTCTGATTATGACACTTTCTGCACTGCAAAAATTTTTACTACCACCTGCGATCGCTTCTCTAAGTGTATTTTCTTTAATGTCATTCCCCCTTGCTACACTAGGCGATAAACAAATTGCCATCAAATTCCAGGAAGAACCTATTTTCTATGGCAAACTTAGAGATATTGCTATTCCTTACGTAATTTTTGCAACTGCACTTAGTATAGGGTCTGGAATTTTAGCACTTGCTTTGTGTGGTTGGCGAAATTCCTCCTCTAAATCAGCGAAAATTCAGCAGGAATTATCTAATCTAGACCAACATCTACAGCAAAAAGAAGCATTACTAAAAGAATGGCAAGTTTCTGAGCCTCGGCTGCAAATTTCTGGATTGAACGCTTTTTTAGATGACGAGATGCCTTTTGATCAAGCTTTAAGTTCAAAAAGCTCTGGAATAACTGCATCTCAACCTATTGAAGGGCAAACCCCGACACCGATGTACGCACAGCCAGTAAATCCTGTAGCAAAGGTTGCAACTCAAAAAAATACCACTACGACGATGACAAATGTTGCTGGTACTTCTGCCTTTGCATCCGCCCAAGTTTTCCTTGGCTATGCTCGAGAAAATCCGAACAACATCAAAGAAATTGCTGCTATTGATGAAGTGAATCAAACAGCAATTATACCATCAGAATTTGAAGAGTTGCAAAAACAAATTAAAGAGATGATGTTACAGATGCAGACAATGCAGAAGAATTTGCAAGTAACGCCCCAAGCAATAAATGCTGAGGTAGAATCCCCAGCTAAATTTAAGATATACTACAATACTGTTCTTTGAAATCTAGGGACTTCCAACAAATAAATTACCCAATCTTGTGGGGTGGGTAGCGTTCGACTGAGCGCTCACGCCGAAGTCTTGCCCGCCTTTGTATACAAGACCTCCTGTCGCCCACCCCACAAGAAGTAGTTGAGTATTTTAGATAGCAGGAGAAGATTTAAACCACTTCAGAGCATAGAAGTACAGAGCAAGTAGCTTTAGGTATAAATTTCCTCTCTGCGTCTTTCGTGAAGCTTGCGAAATTGCCACAACTTTCTTAATCAGGACAAAGAACTTTTCTCTACAGACAATGCCCACTGAATTGGTGGTTGTTGGGTAATTAATATCTGGATGCCAGCCTCAATATGAGCGCTGGTATTCCAGTTTTTATTAGGACTTACGCAAAACTACACGCGGTAGGGGCAATACCCTGCGGTCAGCTAAAGCTACATGAATTGCCCCTACCTAAAAATCAGAATTTCAGCTATTGTTTGCATAAGTCCTGTTTATCTATCAAACATAGAGGGATGGAGGGCTACTGTACCCCATGCTCAATATTCTCACTTGAGAAACTCTGGAGGAGTCACAGAGGCATTCGTCTGCCTATTTTTACCCGGTGGAAGTAAGGTAGTTTTAGAAACTATGGATTGTGGCGGAATTTGATATCGGTTTCCCCAGCCACCATTCAAGTCTTCCGGTTGCGGACGAGGTGCTATTGTTTTCCCTGTAGGTAGGGGTATTGTTAAGGTTTGACTCACTTGTAAATACTTTTCACCTTCGTTAGTAAAGCGAATCAACTTGCTTTCAAGCTTTTCAAGCTGTTGATTTTCTGACTTTAACTTTTGAGAGTTTTGATTATCTGACTGTTCCCACTGACTGGCAGGATCGAAAATAGCTACAAATTTAACATCACCTTCTGGAAACAGTCGTATTTGTGCTGGATTTACTTGCCAGACTTCCTGGAAACTGCCATTGGGTGCAACTTGCCACAGATTCAGCGCGGCCTCCCATTGTCCCTGCTTCACTTCCACAATTTGACGAGCCAGAATTGAACGGTTAGTATTCGTGTCTGAGTTGGGCAAAGCTTCTGCTTGTCCTGATACTGGATGCAAATAGCGCACAGCGGCCACTGTAATCTTGCTAGACTCAGGCAGATTGCTACTACCGACTACGTTGTATACGCCTTTACTTGATATAGGTTGGACATTTAGAATTTGCATCTCCACCTTTTCTTGTGCCTTTTGAACACAGCCATAACTGGCAGCTAAAAGCATAAGGCAAATGGCTACCTGGAAATTAGCAGAAGATAAAGCTTTAAATTTGGGAATAATAGTCTTTAAATCAAGATTTTTCATGATAAAAGGCAGTATTTTTTTGATTTTTTCTAAATAACTCACGTTTTTACCTATAGTGCCCAATTTTTTTTTATAGATAACAATTTTTATGACTTTTCAGCAAATTAATTGAGAATTGCAAAGTTTATGCAATCTAGTGGTTAATACTCATTAAATTTGCTAAAGTTGCGACGTTAACTAAGATAAATATGTAGTTGTTACCCAACTAGGCTGATGAGGCAAACAGTACTCGATTGCTACAAATTTACTTTTCCAAGCCAGTACCACAAGGTTTATCCACTGCTTTGCACTGTCGCCGTTTCGATTTGCTGGGTACTGGCAGTGAGCGAAAAGTCTTCAGCTCAAGTCAACCCATCTCAGCTAGAAGCTAGCGACTACCAATTGGGTTTAGTAAAAACGCTACCAGTGCCCAAATTTGTACAGCAGAAACCAGCCAACAATCTTCAACAACTGGAGAGTGTCTTTATCCAGCAGCAGGTGACTGGAAAAGCTCCAGCAGCAGCACGTAATTCTGTTCTACCAAGAGTGGCAGCAGGTGGGGACACTTCTGACCTAAATTTAGGATTGCAGGGACAGATGAACGGCTTGGAGCCACCAATTAGCTCAGTAGTAGCTCCAGTAGCTCCACTGCCACCACTAGCGAACTCGTCTGCAACGCCAGAATCAACTGCACCAGCAGCACCAACTTTTAATCAACTACTCAGTTCTCAAGCAGCTCCCCTGCCGCCACTTCCCAACTTGCCTGGAACGCAAGAATTCACTTCACCAGCAGCACCAACTTTTAATCAACAATTATTCAATCCAGAGGCAAAACCATCAGTCCCTAGTACCACTCCTACTCCCAGCACAGTACTACCAGTTACGCAATCAGTAACTACTCAACAACGCCGTCAGCTTACTAGCAGTAGTTTAAGGCAACCCTCTTTACAATTCCAAGGAGTTTATATCACCCAAGGCAGTGACACCACAGCACGAGCGAGAGTCACGGGAATCTACCCACTTTCTTCCCAAGCTGTGGTTGGGGCAACCCTGGATTTAACCAGCCAAGGCAGCAGCTTGGATGACTCTCGAAACGAGGGTTTGAACATTAACGAGCTTTATTTGGCGACTTCTCTAGCAGGGGTGCCTAATCTACGGTTTGTGATCGGTCAATTAGATTTAACGTCTTATTTCGATCGCAACAGCTTTGCTAAAGATGGGGCTAGTCAATTCTTTAATCCGGTATTTCAAACCAACCCAGCACTGGCAGCAACGGGGATTAGTTCACGCACTAGTTTATTAGTCGATTGGAGTGTCACCGACAATATTGAAGGCAAAGCAGCTGTCTTTTCATCAGCCAACAAAATCGGTGACTTTTCCTTAGATGGATTTGCCGGAGAAATTGGCATCCGTTACGGGAATGCAATTATTCGTGGTACTTATACCACCGATCGCGACGCTGGTGTTGGTGATAGTTTCCTTGAAAGCTACAGCATTCCCAGAGGTAACAATCAATTTGGCACTCTTCTAAACGATCGCGAAGAAGCTTATGGCCTCAACGCCGAAGTCTTTATTCCCAATCTGAAATTAGGTTTGTTTGGGCGCTATGGTCATTACGAAAATCGCACTTTAGGAGAGGGTGCAAATACTTACGTCTTGGGAGCTAGTTTATTAGATACGTTTACCCCAGATGACCGACTAGGCGTAGCTTATGGACTTCCTCTTTCTAACGATAGCCTGCGTCGTGGAGACCGTCCCGATGTATTGGAAGCGTATTATGATTTTAAATTTCTTGATAATCTGCGGCTAGGCTTCTCGGTTCAAGAACGTGATAATTTCTCCGATACAGTCTTCGGGGTCAGGGTGAAATCAGAATTTGATCTGACTCCCAGAGGGAGAATTAGTCAATGAGTCAAAACAACATAGATAAAAGGCAAAAGGCAAAAGCTAAAAAAATTAAATATCCTTCTCTTTTTACTTGTTCATTTTTGGTTTTTACTTACTTGGTAACTGTGCCGCCTTTGGGTAGCATTGCCCCTGCTGAAGCACAGAACTTATCAGCATCGGCACAAAAGGGTTTTGCATTGTTAAAAAAGGGCTTGATTAATGATGCGATCGCAGCCTTCCAGCAAGCCCTGAAAAGTCAACCGGAATCTTCGCCAGTTAGGTTAGGATTAGCGATCGCTTATCGCAAAGCCGGACGTATTCCCGAAGCTTGGAGTGCTTATCAACAAGTGCTGGCGGTAGACTCCAACAACCAACTAGCTTTAAAAACGGTTGGTCTATTAGCTAGTTATCGTCCTGAGTGGAATTTAAAAGGAATTGAGGCTCTGACAACTTTATTAGAGTTGAATCCCAATGACTCAGAAGCTCGCGGTTATCGTGCTCTACTCTACTCCTATCAAGGACAATTAAGCGAGTCCCTGGCAGATTATCAAATCGTGTTGAGCAACAACCCGACACCAAAGGCAGTCCTTGATGCAGCTCAAACTTATAGTTACAGTGAGGATTTTCCGAAAGCACTGGAGTTGTTTAACCGCTACCGCACCACTGGCAAAGCGATTACAGGATATACAGCACTAGCCTACGGTCGCACCTTACGAGAAACAGGCAATCCGGCGGGGGCAGTACAGGTGTTAGAAGCGCAGTTGCAGCGCTCCAGGAGCCTTGACAACATAGCGATTGAAACTCGTAAAGAACTGGCTGTGGCATACCTTGTAAATCAACAACCAGCCCAAGCATTGGCGGTCTTAGATGTATTACAGGGAAGACCAGATGCGATTTTGCCCTTAGCGCGATCGCTCAATGAAATTCGCAAGTACACCAATAACCCCACCCTCACCCAGCAAGTTTTCAATCTCTATCGTCAAGCTCTCCAAACCGATCCCAACCCTTCCCCCAAATTGCTGCGCGAAGTCGCTGATGTCTTTAGTGGGTTCCCCGAAGGACGACAAACAGCACTGCAACTATATCGGCGGGTGGCGTTAGAATTTCCCAACGATCAAAGTTTGCTGGTGCAGCAATTAGCTTTGGAAAATCAGCTAGGTTTACTCGGTAAAAATGACTTGAAACAGCGTTTGGGGACTGCAATCCAATCACTACCGAGCGATCGCGTGCAGTTACAACAGCTAGCTAATGCCTTAGTCAACATTGATGCTCCCGACCCAGAATTTTTACCTGTGTACCAAAATATTTTGCAAACAGGGGTCAACGTACCGTTTTTGAATTTCCGGGTGGCGCAAATGTATGTGCAGCGTCAAGACTTGAATGCTGCAAGGCAAGCATTGGCAGCTTACACAGCCACGCCCGCAGGTGCTAAAGACCTGGCACCGCAGTTACTAGCAGCAGAAATTGAGCGTCGTGAGGGTAGTATCGAAGCTAGTGCCCAGCGTTACGAAGCTGTGCTTGCTAGCAAGCCAAATAGTAACGATATTATTGATGCTGCTTTGGGCGGACTCGCGGGAGTGCGACTGCAACAAAAGCGTTTTGATCAGGCTGTAACAATTTATGACCAGCTAATAGCTCGCAATCCTCAAAATTTATCGATTCAACTGGGGCGTGCTAGTATCGCCTATCAAGCCAAACGAATCTCCCAACCAGAAGCAGAGGCAGTTTTAAACAATTGGTTAGCTACACAACCCGCAACCAATACTCCTCCAGAACTATACAGTTTGCTAGGAGCGCTGCCTACAGATCCGCAAAGAGAAGCTTTATATAGTTACCTGCTAGAAGCTGATCCTAGTTCCATACCATTACAATTGCGCCTATTACAGGTGATCGCAAAACGTAATCCAGCCCAAGCACGAGCGCGGATGAAGCAGTTGATTGCTCGCATTCCCAAGACTTCTGACTCATACCAGTTGCAGGCAGAGTTGGCTCGATCTGTAGGTGACTTGAATTTAGCTAGCAGTAGCTATGAGAATATTTTGGCGCAGCAACCAGATAACATTGATGCTTTAGCTGGTTTGGGCGGAATTCGCTTTGAACAGCGCCGCTTTGAATCGGCACAGGAGATTTATACTCAAGTGTTAGCACAAAAACCAGAAGACAAAGGCACACGCCAGGCCCTCGCTGGATTGAATGCGATTTTAGATCAGCCTTTGACGGCGCTGGCGCAGCTAGAACAATTGGAATTAGAAGCAGCCGAGGAAGGAGGAATTGATCGTGATGCGTCTCGGCAAATACAGCAAATCCAAACAGACTTTCTGCTACGACGAGGATTTCAACCCCCTTGGGAAGATTATGAACGTCGTAGCAGGAATTAGCGATCGCTTAAATTTCTTCATGAAAGTTAATTTTCAACAACTACAAGGGAACAATAAGGGCAAGGAGATGGCACTCTCACCATCAACTAATGTTTTACAAATCAAACTGTTTTTAGGATGTGGCACTTCCCAAAAGTGGCAGCTCTTGCCAGCCTGATTGGTTTATCTACCTGTGACTCTAGTTACTGGGCAGCAAAACCCCAAACACCGGATAATCGAACTCCGGTGGCAAATCTCCCCACTGAAGGTAGTAGTCAAAATCTCCCTAAATTTTTAGCGGATCTTCCTGAATCCACCCCTAACCGGGAATTACTAGCCCAAAGCTGGGATAGCTACCGCCAAAGATTTATTCAGTCAGATGGGCGGGTGATTGATTACCAAGCAAGCGATCGCTCAACTAGTGAAGGTCAAGCCTATGCTTTACTACGAGCAGTACTGATCAATGATCCGGCAACTTTTGCCCTCACTTTACACTGGTCGGAAAATAACCTCCAGCACCGAGTAGGGGGTAAACGTACAGATAGTTTGTGGGCTTGGAAATGGGGACGAAAGGAAGATGGTAACTGGGGTATCATCGACACCAACTTTGCCAGTGATGGAGATATAGATGCGATTACTGCCTTGATTTTGGCATCACGGCGCTGGAATCGACCCGAATACTTGGAACTGGCAAAACTTAAATTGCAAGATTTGTGGAACCTCTCCACCATCTCAGAACCCCAAGGTAAGCGCTACCTGTTACCAGGACCAGTGGCTGCATTTGTCCCGAATGAATCTACCTATTACCTCAATCCCTCTTATTTTGCTCCCTATGCTTTTCGGATCTTTGCACAAGTTGACCCCCAACATCATTGGTTGAGTTTGGTAGACAGCAGCTATCAAGTGCTAGAAAATTCCGCAAAACTTTCTAGCGTGGGTTTACCTAGTGACTGGGTAGCTCTAAATACCAAAACTGGACAATGCCAAACCCTACCAGCATCTAGTACTCTGAAGAGTTTGTATAGCTTTGACGCCTATCGAGTGTGGTGGCGTTTGTCGTTGGATGGTGCCTGGTTTAATTCACCCCAAGCGCGGCGCTATCTAGTGACATCCACTCAGCATCTGCAAAAACTGTGGAGTAAACAATCGAGTTTACCAGCCCGCATTGATCTCCAAGGAAAAGCATTAGTGAATTACGAAGCTACATCCCAATACGCCATGTTGTATGCCGCTATGCAATTAGTAGAACCAGCAACAGCTCAAGAACTGCTTGTGAAAAAAATACTGCCTCAATACAAGCAGGGAGTTTGGGGAGATGAATCGGCTTATTACACCCAGAACTTGGCTTGGTTAGGATTGCTACCTCCAAAGACAATACCCCAACGACTGCTTACAGGCAAATGACATCCTCCGATGCTGAATTAGAGTACAGGCTTGCCAAACTCCTGATTAGTTAAGCAATTCTTCCTTTTGTTCCTTTGCGTCCTTCTCTAACGAGATGCTGCACGTAGCTTGCTTCTCCGTAGGAGCATCCGATAGCCTGCGGCAAGCCACTCCGGGTCTACGTTAAAAAAATTGATTTTGACAAAGAGTTAAGCCTTAACTAAACCGGATTGATTTTTCAGTTCTCAAAGTAACGAATTAGTTCTGATTTTTACGTAAAAAGCTTAAGTAAATTAACACTAAAATCACGCTCAACCATGAAGCAGTTGTTTCATCTTTCCCAAGTTAGTAAAAAAGCAATTATTGTTAGTTCTTGCTTTTTTTTGTTCCCTAGTTCATTATTGAGCGCTCAAGCTCAAACCAAAGTAACTTCATTAGCTCAAGCAACGACATCAGAAAGTAGTAGTAAAGCAGACTTAGAAACTGCTAACGCCAAAAAACTGGCAACTTACATCCTAGAATTTAATCGTAGTCCGATTGTGGGCAACCGGATGCGCTTGCGCGGGGTTTACTCAGAAGGTCGTCTTGCTTTTACCCGTCCCCGTGGGTGGAAATTAGATCGGGGTAAGGTGCAAGCTTTAATCCGCTTTCAACACTCACCATCACTGTATGCCAATCGCTCCAACCTGACCGTGTTAGTCAATGGCACCAGTGTTGGTAGCGTACCACTCAATCGCAAAGAGTCCCAAGTAGGTCAAGTACTATTCAATATCCCACCAAAGCTGCTTCAAGACTACAACGAACTCGTATTGGTGGCACAGCAGAATAACACTCTCGAATGTAGCGACCCCAGTAGTCCCGACTTGTGGACAGAGATTCTGCCAGATTCCAAATTAATTTTGAACTATGAACGGCAGTCAATTCCCCTGAATTTCAGCCGCTATCCTTATCCTTTCTTTGACGAACTCGGCTTAGAAACTAACCAAATTGCTTACTTGCAACCGAGTCAAATTGATCAATCCTGGCTGACAGCAGCAGCTCGCTTCCAAGCAGGATTGGGAAGAATCGCAGATTTTCGCCCGATTCAGACGAGCTTGGTGTCTGATGTCGCAAATGTGAAGGCAAGCGATCGCTTGGTGATCATTGGCACTCCCACCGAGCAACCAGCCCTAAATACTTGGAAGAATTTGCCCCTGAAAGTCCTCAGCAATCAAATTCTGGATCGTGATAACAACCCCGTACCCGATGAAACTGGGGTGTTGATGATCACAAAAACTGAAAAGACTGGGGTTCCAGTTTTAATTGCCACTGGCAACAGCACAAAAGCTGTGGAAAAGGCCACCGAATTTTTATCACAGCCAGACTTACGCAAAATGGGGACTGGTCAGGTAGTTTTTGTCAATACCCTCAAGGAAGGCTCGACACCAGGACTGCGCCAGTGGCCTCGTTATTTGCCAGAGCAAAATTCTTTTAAACTCAGCGACATCAAAACTCAGGTAAATGGTGAGCCGTTTAATGATGTAACTGTACGTGGGATGGGGGCACCACCAATTGAAGTTGATTTTCGCGCTTTACCGGATGATCGATTTCTCCGGGGTAGTTCGATGAATCTGATGTACAGCTATGGGCCACAACTTAATCCCCGAACTTCTGCGCTGGAAGTTTTACTGGATGGAGTTTTCATCGGTGGGGCACGTCTTGATTCTGAGTCGGGAGAAACTCACAAAAACCTGAAAGTCAATTTGCCGGAAAACTTGATTAAACCTAACTCGAAACTGCAAGTTTTCTTTCGGATGACTCCCAGAGAACCGTTTGATAAACAGAACTGTCTTCAGCCACCAGATCAACAACTGACAGGTACGGTGCATTCTGATACTAACTTCGATCTGAAGCGGGAGATATCTACACAACTACCAGATTTGAACCTGCTGAAATTCGGTTTTCCCTTTGCCGCACCACAGGATTTGTCTCAGACGGCGATTGTCTTGCCCCAAATACCCTCGAAGACAGATATTTTGACTTTGTTAGCTTTTAGCGAACGCTTAGGCAGGCTCAGTCAAGCAGATACCGTCAAACTAAATGTTTATACACCAGATGCTTTGCCAACAAAAGCCCGTAAAAATGACCATTTGGTAGGAATTGGAACGCGAGAAGAGTTTCCTTTCCCGGAAGTCTTTAATTCCAGTGGCTTTAACTTAAACCAAGCATTTTCTCGCTCCTCTGCCTATGCTGTGGTTCAGACTCCACAGGATACACAAGGGATGATTAAACAAATTATCTCTCCTTGGAATAGCGATCGCGTCCTTTTAGCTTTAACATCTCAAACCGAAACTGGTTTAGAGCGAGTGCGACAAGTTCTTAATCAAGACCCGTGGTTCTTCCAGCTTAAAAAGGATACGGTGCTAATTAGTAGTGATCAAAAAGACTCAGTTTCCTACGATGCTGATGCCTATCAACTACAGTTTTTTGAAAGTGCCCCGAACACTCGTCGCTGGGAAAATACTACTCTCCTCAGTAAAGCATCACGCTTTTTACAAGAAAATTGGCTATTGGTACCTGTAGGCATTTTGAGTGTTTCCCTAATTCTTTACGGGATTGTTCAGTTGTATCTCAAGCGCTTAACTGCTGACAAAAAGTAGATACTTTCGGTCAGGTATCGCCAATCTTAAATTTAAATTTCAAAATTGAGATCCAAAATGTCTTCTTCCCCCGACACATTGCCCCGGAAATCACGCGATCGCCAGCGCTTAAAATTGAGCAATTGGCTGATTGATATTACTCCCCGATTTTTTGACCGCACTCTCCAAAAGGTAGGTGTAAAACAGTTTAAGTGGTTAATCCTGCTCCTATTAGTGCTATCAGTGCCACTGATTGTTACTCCGATAGAAGTTTGGCAGCAAGGATTGGTCGCAGTATTTCTGGTGCTACTCGGTCAACTGGTGATCCACGCAGAGTTTCAAGAGGACTCTCCAGAAATCAGCCAGTATTACCACTTATTTTTGGTCTGGCTGAGTATGGTAACAACGCTGCGTTATTTATTCTACCGCACCAGTTATACCCTCAACTTTGATGGTTGGATCAACAGCATCGCTTGTACGTTGTTGTTCCTCGCCGAACTCTATGCCATCCTCACCTTAGTATTGGCATACTTTCAAACTCTGAAAATTCAAGAACGCCAACCAGTTAATCTCACAAACATTCCTGAACAAGAATGGTTCAAAGTCGATATCTACATCCCCACTTACAACGAAGACGTGGAGATTGTGCGTAAGACTACCGTCGCAGCCTTAGCTTGTGATTATGCTGCTGATAAAAAAACCGTTTATGTTCTTGATGATGGTCGTCCAGAAAAGTATAAAGAAAACGACCCCCGCCGAGAACAGTTTAGCGCCAGACGGGAAAAGCTACGGCAAATGTGCGAAGAACTCGGCTGTATACACATGACACGGGATAGTAATGATCACGCTAAAGCTGGTAATATCAATACCGCCTTTGAAAAAACCGACGGCGATTTAGTGTTGATTTTGGACTGTGACCACATCCCATCGCGGCAAATTCTCCTGCATACAATGGGTTTTTTCTTCGATCCCAAAGTATCCTTTGTCCAAACTCCCCACTGGTTCTATAACCCCGATCCCTTCGAGCGTAATTTACTCACAAAAGGTAGAATCCCCGCAGGCAATCAACTGTTTTACAAGGTACTGCAAAAAGGTAACGATTTTTGGAATGCCGCCTTTTTCTGCGGTTCGGCAGCATTAATCCGTAAATCCCACGCTTTAGAAGTTGGGGGAATTGCGGTGGAAACAGTGACAGAAGATTGTCATACTGCCTTGCGATTGCATTCGCTGGGTTACAAGTCTGTCTACTACGACAAAATTATGGTGGCTGGTTTAGCACCAGAAACGTTTTCTTCTTATGTGGGGCAACAAGTGCGCTGGGCAAGGGGGATGGCGCAAATTCTGCGATTGGAAAACCCCGTTTTTAATCGGAAGTTGAACCTGACATTTGCCCAAAGGATTTGTTATTTTAGCGCGACTTCGCACTTTTTGTATGGCTATCCTCGACTAATATATGCGATCGCACCGCCGCTATTTTTATTATTTGGCGTTAACTCTGTTCAAGGTTTGGGTTTAGAAACTCTAGCTTATGCCCTACCCCATATTCTCCTCTCGCTTTTTACTAACTACATCATTTACAAAAACGTCCGGTTCTCCTTCTGGAATGAAATTTTTGAATTTGCGATGGCTTTCCAGGCTGGGTGGGTAACGATGTTGGCGCTATTTAACCCCAAGCTGGGTTCATTTAACGTTACCGACAAGGGGACATCTATTAACAAACGCATCTTTGATTGGGAATCAATGCGTGGTCTTTTGGTGGTGACAGGATTTGTAGTCTCTTCCTTACTGGCTGTTCCCTATTGGCTGCTGCTACGTCCTGAAGATTGGCAGGCGGTCCTAGTTAACACCATCTGGTCTATTTTTAATCTGGTTTTGCTCTCAGCTGCTTTGCTGGTTGGCTTTGAACAACCGCAAATACGTACTGCCCACCGTTTACAGCGTCGTCTCCCCATTTTAATTACCAGTAACGGTCAAACAATCATGGGCAAAACGGTGAATATTTCCGAAACTGGTGCATTAATTTCTTTGGAAACCTGGCCCAATTTACTGGTGGATGAAGTAAAAGTTGAGGTGATGGGAGATTATACTGCTAGTGCCTCTTTAACGGGGCAGATTGTCCGAGTCTCCCCTATAAATGACACACAAACGCTTTTGGGTGTTGATTTTGTGAAGCTCAACAGTGCCCAAAGTGATGCTTTAACTCTAGTTTTATATTCTGATGTCCGGGAGTGGTATTCTCAGAAAGCCCAGTACGTAGATAAGCCCCTAGCTTCCCTGGGATTTCTAGCCACGAGTTTGACTCGGGCCTTGCGTGACCTCAACCAAACTAGTCGTAAAAAGGTACGCAAGCAGGTAAACACGAATAGTCAACTCTACTGGGATGGTAACTTCTTCTTTGGAGTAGCCACAGAACTAGGAACAACGGGTTTGCGCTTGGAAATAGAGGATAAAAAAGCCATGTCTTCTCACAAAATGATCGGACAACAGGATTTGCATACGATGCGAACTGTTAAACCACTGGTTGGTTTACTGTTAAATCAGGATGCCGAAAATCTCTCATCTAACCGATTTGTTGCCGAAATTTATGCAGTAGAAGAACAGGCAAATGGCAAGATTGCGATCGAGTTAATTTTTCCAGAAAAATTCAAGGAACGCCAAGACAGCAAAATTAAACAACTGTTGCAGGTTCTGTAACAACATTGGTGTTAATTTAAGCCAAAACACTTTGAAAATCTAGTTTCCAGATAGAACCTGGAAATGCTCAAATATAGTATCGACAACCCCGACTTCTTACCAGAAGTTGGGGTTCTATCTCCTAAGCGTTTATCGAAAATCCTGACACCTTCTGATTGAAAAGCATATTTAGACAACCTTATCCGTAAAAACTTCCAAATTAGATGTTTTTCAGCTTAAAATCCAAAATTGAAAATCCAAAATGGAATAAGGGAGTAGCAAATTGTGAAACTAATTTTAGCCGATCATCTGATTGCTGATATTGAGCCACACCTACTATCTGATATAGATGTTGTAAAGGTGGATAGTGAAGGTAATCTTGATGGTGATGCTAGTGATGCAGAAGTTTATCTCAACGGATTTTACCTGAAAACTTCTACCCTTGACAAAGTATTGACGGCAGCACCCGCGCTGCGTTGGCAACAGTCGCCGAGTGCTGGCGTGAATCACATCCTCACGCCAACTTTTTTGGAAAAGGACATTATCCTCACTAATGCCGCAGGAGTTCACGCAATTCCGATTTCAGAATTTGTACTGGCATTCATGCTCTATCACGCCAAGAATCTACGGAAATTGCAAACTTTGCAGGATGAACACACTTGGGTAAGAGGAGTGTTTCTCGAAGAGTTGGCAGACGCGACTTTATTAATTCTTGGTACAGGAAATATCGGTCAAGCGATCGCATCTCGTGCCAAAGCCTTTGGAGTTACAGTTTGGGGTAGTCGCCGCCATCCTGAACCCCTACCGAATTTTGACAAAGTTGTGGGTGCCGATGAGTGGCGATCGCTCCTCCCGACAGCTGACTATGTAGTTATTGCTACACCATTAACTCCAGAAACTAAAGGCTTGATCGATGAAGTTGCATTGCGCTCTATGCGTCAATCTGCTTACCTAATTAATATTGCTCGTGGTGCAATAGTAGATGAAGTTGCATTGCTCACCGCACTACGTGAGGGATGGATTGCGGGTGCTGGATTAGATACAGTGGCTACAGAACCTCTGCCAGAGGAAAGTCCCTTATGGTCGTTGCCAAACGCCTTTATCACACCCCATTGTTCAGCCCTTTCGCCACCACTGAAAGAGCGCATAGCACAACTATTTATCGACAATCTCAAACGTTACCAAACTGGTCAGCCCTTGCGGAATGTCGTAGACAAACAAGCTGGATACTGAAGAATTGAATAATATTGGGCATTGGCAAGAGACAAGGAAGAAACGTTATTCAATGATTCTCCCTTGTCGCCGACTGCTTCCCCTTGCCTTTGCTTTCCAAGTGTCCCAACTGTAAGGAATAAGAATTAAATAAGATACAATTTATGTCCCTGGATTACCTCACCCTCAATCCCTCTCCTTAGAATATATAATTTATTGTGACGAATCGATTGACAAAGGACGTTTCTTTTCTCACTTTTATGGTGGTGCGTTAGTACGTTCTCAGGACTTGCACGAAGTCCAGAAAGTTTTAATCGCGAAGAAAAATGATTTAAATTTGCACAACGAGGTTAAATGGTCAAAAGTAACATATCAATATTTAGATAAATATATTGATTTGATCGAAGTATTTTTTGACTTCATCGAAGCCGATATCGTCAAAATCAGAGTTATGTTTACTCAAAATTGTAATATTCCTAACAATTTCAGTACTGAGCAGGATCATAACGAGTATTTTTTACTTTATTAAACATGCTTTCGGATTGCAACACTCTAACTCAGAACAGGAAAGAATAAGAGTTAGGCTTTATCTAGATGACCTTCCCGATACACGAGAAAAAGCAGCCAGCTTTAAAAACTTTTTGCTCGGCTTAAATAAAAATCCCCAATTCCAAAATGCAGGTATTTTCCTTGATAAAAACCAGATGGCTGAGGTCAAATCACACGACCATCCAGTATTACAATGCCTAGACTGAATCTGTCCTGAGGAGAGTTAATTAGTCACTCTACATAAAATGGACGTAACTGGATTCGAACCAGTGACCTCTACGATGTCAACGTAGCGCTCTAACCAACTGAGCTATACGTCCTTAACCACACGATTATCAACTATAGCATATACTTCTGTGAACAGGCAAGATAAATACCCAAATCAGGCGAACTCGATAATTTGACATCTTGCACCTGTGGCAAAAACCGCGTTTCTAACATTGGTAATATCCTTTTCCTAGATGACCCTAGTGTATGATCTATAAGGTTATTCGGTTCTGGTGGGAGTCAGCTACCAGAGGTAACTCTTAAAGTTCGGTGCAAATCCGGCGCTTGGGAGCAACTGTGAACCAATTTGAGATGTAATCGAAAATTCTAAATTGAGTGAGTCAGGATGCCCGCCGAAATAGATTTATCAGTCCCACATATCTGCGAGGTACAGATGACTACTACTGTCAATATTTCCCCAACTAGTCCTTTGGGTATTGTTGAACATACTTTATTTGTTTGCAAAACTTGCGCTAGCGTTTGGCAAGATGGAAAACGCTTAGGTGAAAGTGGTGGTGAAAAACTTCTACATCAACTTCAGCAGCTTGCACAAGATTGGGACTTACGAGATGAATTCCCAATTCAGGAAGTTGAATGTATGAGTGCTTGCAATCGTTCTTGTGTAGTCGCCTTTGCTGCCAAAGGCAAATTAACATATTTATTTGGTGATTTAGCCGTTGATGGTAGTGCATCTGCGGTACTAGAATGTGCTAGTAAATACTATGTCAAAGCTGATGGTTTATTACCTTGGTCAGAGCGTCCAGAAGCACTGAAAAAGGGCATTTTGGCAAAGATTCCACCTTTATCTCAATGATCCGCGTTTTGATTCTGGGTGGGACGGGAGATGCCGCAGAACTAGCTGCCAGAGTGGCGAATATCCAAGGGTTAGAAGCAATCACGTCTCTAGCGGGTCGCACTCGGAAACCATCAGTTCCCTTGGGCGATTTCCGGGTTGGAGGCTTCGGTGGTGTGGCTGGATTGGCTAGCTATCTGCGAGGGGAGCAAATCGACTTATTAATTGATGCAACCCATCCTTTTGCTAGTCAGATTTCTTTTAATGCGGCAGATGCTGCAACTGAAGTCGGAGTACCCCGTCTGATGTTAATCCGTCCGCCTTGGGAAAAAGTAAGTGGCGATCGCTGGATTGAAGTTGACAGCGTTGAAGCCGCAGCAGCATCTGTAGCAAATCAGCCACAACGGGTATTTTTGACAGTTGGGAGGCAAGAACTCGCTGCTTTTGCTCATTTAGAGAAAATTTGGTTTCTGATGCGGATGATTGACCCTCCTAGCGATGATGCTTTAGTGCCACCGGGAATGATATTGTGCGATCGCGGTCCCTTTACCCTGAATAATGAAAGGCAAATCCTGATTCACAACAACATTGATACCATCGTTAGTAAAAATAGCGGTGGCGATGCCACAAAGCCCAAGATTATTGCAGCGCAAGAACTGGGACTGAAGGTTATTATGGTAAATCGTCCAGCCATACCGCCAGGGGAGCAGGTTACGAATGTTGATGGTGCTTTGGCATGGCTATTTGCTCGCTGCTAAGTAAGTAGGCAAGAATTAATCAAACTATATTACTCAATGTAAAATTAATTAAATTGGCTCGTAGCAAGGGCTTTAGCCCTATTATAAAGGCTGAAGCCCTGACTACAAACCTTTTATGCTTGTTAAATTATTATTGCCCAATTTCTATAATACACGGGAACCCTCGACAAGATCCGCGATCGCACTAAGGACTTTCATGAAAAATGTAGCTCTAGTATCTGCCATAATCCTCGCCACCACATCTGGATTAGTTTTCGGGACAATGGAAACCGCCTCTGCTTTAAGTTGGAACTGGAATTATTCTGGTACTGGCGTAGCGGCGAACGGTACTTTCACCACTAATGACACCCCTAACGATTTGGGTTTTTACCTGATTTCTGGAATTACTGGTACACGAAATGGCGAAACAATTACTGGTCTGCAAGCCGCCGGGACTCCAATACCAGGAAACGAACCTTTTGATGTTGATAATTTAATTAGTCTTAATACTCAGCAGTTAACAGGTGACGGTTTTGGGTATTCCACTTCGGGAGGAGGTTATTCTAGTACATTTTTCGCTAGTTTTTTGCCGACACCAGGTTATTTAGAGGTTTTTTCTGCGCCGCCAATCATACCAGGTTATGAAAATTTGGGATTGGAAGATAGTGAATTACCCATTAGTTTTTCTGCAACGATAATCACCGTCCCTGAACCCACTTCTATCCTTAGTTTACTCATCCTCGGCACCCTCGGCGCACCTTCAGCACTCAAACGTCACAAGCTATCCAAATTCACTCACAAGAAGGTCGAAAAAGGTTCCTAAAACCATCAATAAAAACTTACATTAACTCCTTCATTTTGTTTTGAGAAAATGAAAATCTGTATTGTTGGCGCAGGTGCGATTGGTGGATATTTAGGGGCAAAACTGGCACTGGCAGGTGAAGCAGTGACGGTGATTGCGCGTGGTTCTCATTTGGAAGCAATTCAAAGAAATGGGCTGAAGTTGCTTATGGCAGACGGTTCTAGCCAAATTGCTACTCCATCTTTAGCAACTAGCGAGATCCAGAAAGCGGGGCGACAAGATGTAGTAATTTTAACTGTTAAGGCTCACAGTGTCCCGGCGATCGCACCTTTTCTGCCTGCACTCTACGATGCTCAGACGATGGTAGTGACAGCCCAAAATGGTGTTCCTTGGTGGTACTTTCGTCAGCATGGCGGTGAGTATGAAGGTACACGCATTCAATCTGTTGACCCAGATGGGATTATTGAAGCTAATATTGGTGCTGAACGCGCCATCGGTTGTGTTGTTTACCCGGCAACTGAGATAATTGAACCAGGTGTAATCAAACATATTGAAGGCGATCGCTTTACTCTCGGTGAAATCGACGGCACTAAAACAGAACGCATCCAATTATTAGCACAGACTTTAAAACAGGCAGGATTCAAAGCACCAATCCGCAATCAAATTCGCACGGAAATTTGGATCAAGTTGTGGGGGAATGTGGCGTTTAATCCCATTAGTGCGCTGACTGGTGCTACTCTAGAAAGTATTTGTCGCTATCCCCTGACTCGTGAATTAGCGCGGCAAATGATGACTGAAACTCAAGCGATCGCGGAAAATTTGGGTATAAAGTTTGGCATCACTTTGGAACAGCGAATTAATGGGGCAGAAAATGTTGGTGCCCATAAAACTTCCATGCTACAAGATATTGAAGCTGGACGCCCCACGGAGATAGACGCGATTGTGGGTGCGGTGGCAGAATTGGGAAAACTTACTCAAATTCCCACACCTTATATTGATGCTATTTATGCCAGTGTTAAGTTGCTGGAAGCCACTAAAGTAAGAATTTGACAGTTCCTAAGTTTTTATGGGATTAGGCAGACATCTTACCTAACGCCATCTGTGACTTTCTCTGAAACCTAACCCCCAACCCCTTCCCTTGTAGGGAAGGGGAGCAAAAATAAAAGCCTCTCGACCCTTGCCTAACGGCAGGCTGACGCCAACGGGGAGAGGAATGGAAGCGGGGTTCCAAGAATAAGTCGCACATCGCGTTATACCCTTTCACTTTAATAATGATACAAATACGTTGGTAGGGGCACAGAAAAAGCTCATTGGTGTCAACTTCAGAAAAAATCTGCTTTGAGAAGACGTTTTGCCCTCATCCCCTAACCCCGAATCCCAAGTTGGGATTCGGGGAACTAGAGAATTTGCTCCCCTCTCCCAAAATTGAGAGAGGGGTTGGGGGTGAGGGTGAAACCTCGAAAGCATGCCTTGCCTAACTTCTACGTTAAGTTGACACCAATGAGCATTGCTGTGCTTCTACGAGAAATCTATATGTATCAGGGTTTGTGTGAAATGGTATTACCTAATAAAAATGGATATTAGAATTTTTCGCTGCTGCATTTCACAGGTATTATCTGCTCGATTGATGTGACAGTTTCAGGTGCGGAATGTAAATTATATAATTATCAAGTTGCAAAAAAATTGTAGGTTGGGTGGAGGCTTTGCGTAACCCAACATCCTGATAATCAGTTGGGTTGCGCTCCGCTCCACCCAACCTACGTCTAATCCACTATTTTAGCCTAGAGGGTCTACTACGTGCATTTCAAAAATCAAATCTGGGCAATTGATGCAGCAATTGTTGAGGATACTGTCTGCTAAGGGATTCGCCGAAGCTAACCCAGATTTAGAGTTTAATATTATTCCCTCAGAGGAGGTAAGTGGATCAGCGATCGCTTTTCCCAAAGGTTCTTCTTTAGCAGAACCGTTTAACAAAGTTCTTCAACAAATGAAGGAGAATGGCACATTAGCTAAACTTGTAGCGAAGTGGTTTTCACAGAACACTACCGCCAATCCTGCATCCTCAACTCCTACCAAAGGCGGATTGAATCTCGACTTTACCAGGATTATTCCAGACATTCCCTAATCCTAAGTGCGATCGCGCCAAGCAGTTCTTGAAAAAAATGCTTTAGAACATCAGAAATTCGCCGCTTCTCTTGTATTCCTGAAACTTTTCCAAAACAGGGCGCTCGTTTGGCATTAATGTAGGTAAGTTTGCCAAATCAAAAAATTCCAGCGCCAGGGATTCTCCATCTAAGCAAGCGAGACTGCCTGACCATTCAACAGCTCGCAAAATCAAAATGAAATTTTGCACGCGATCGCCATTAGGATAGGTTACAGTTTCAAAGGCTGGGTTGGAAGAAAACCCCACAGGTGCAAAACGCTTAACCGTTAAACCAGTTTCTTCAAAAACTTCTCGTGCTGAACATTCTTCGGCAGATTCACCTACCTCTGGACAGCCACCAGGTAGCCCCCAAACTTTGAAATCACTTCGCTTTTGCAACAAAACGCGCCCCAAGTTATCCTCGATAATTACGCGTGCGCCAAATAATAGAAGTAGGCGCTCACCTAAAACTTGTCGTAACTTGCCGAGATAAGAATCTGACCAATTCGCCATAATCTTTAGAGAAAGTTTGTAAAGAAAATCTAAAGGTAGCAAATAGCGATCGCCTGAAAACAGGATAATGCAGCTAGCTCAATAGGCGAATTCTTCCCATTCAACCTCTAACTATGGCATCTACACCAAAATCCTTGCTTTTACCACTAGCACCGGTATAGATTCTTATAGGCGCTAACGCAACTCTTATGAGCGTCACAGCCCGCCGCTATCCTCGCTTCCAGCCGAGATCATTGGAGAGCAAAAGCCAAGTCACTCTCAATTAACTTGGCACCTGTTAGGTTAGCCCCTCTCAAATTGCATTCGTGAAAATTTGCCCCTCTTAGGTCTGCTAGTGCTAAATTGGCTCCTGTTAAATCTGCATGAGTCAGGTTAACTTCACTTAAACATGCGCTACTTAGGTTAGCCCCCCTCAGTGAAACTTGTTGCAGGTCTGCCCCTTTTAGGTTTGTCCTCATTAGGTATGCCGAAATCAGGTCGGCTCCACTTAAATTAGCTTGGCTTAGGTCTGCTGCTATGAAATCAGCTTTACTGAGATTGGCTTGACTTAGGTCTGCCCAACTCAGCTTTGCATAACTTAGGTTAATTCCACTCAGATTCACTGATGCAAGTACTGCACACCTCAAATTAGCATTAACAAAATTTCTTTCTCCGATTGCATAACGGCGTAAAACTTCATCAGTTGTTACTCTGTCTAAAATAGCTTTTGAAGCGCCTTGATAACACCATGTAGCTTCCAATAGTAAGGACGCAGTGTTAACAGCTATCTCATCACATTTAGCGATGATCACACCATTGCAGCCATCCCACTGACCGTTAAGCATAAGGGCAATCTCACTAGCGGCAGCAATTGAGTCAAATAGTAAAATAGATTCTTTGTGGCCTTTTAACCAGCTATTCCAACCAATCGAGATAATATTTTTCATTTCTATAAGTTTTGGCGCTTTCAGACGATTAAGGCTCTAACTTCAAGGTATTAATCAACTCTGCTTACTTTCCCTCTGTCTGGAGTTAAATATTAAGGGTTAGTTCTACCAGTCCCCAGCACAAAAGGCTGGGCTTCGTTTTTCAAGACTGCCTCTTTTTTTTTATACGCCACTTGGTGACAGAGCGCTGCACACAGCCTACAACACTGATGCAGCCCATTTACAGCGCCCAGTCACAAAAGAGTTACAAATGTCTGCAAGAACTAAGTTCTAAACAGCTGAATCTGAGCGTTCTATCTGCTGCCGAATGGTATCAATAGAAGCATTAATACCAGCAAGTTTGGACTCTAAATCATCTCGCATCCAAATCAAGAATTTTAATTTCCGCTCTAAGCTAGCTTTGTGCGAAATGGGTTCGCTTCCATAACAGGTATTACCCCAAAAAGGAAACATAGTCTACCTCTGTATTTAGCTTTTGTAAGAGTGCAATATATTGCACCACTACATTCTGACTAATAACAATCAGACTGGTGTGGGTAACAACCGACCATTATTGTACGTGTTTAGCGAACACTTGCTAAAAGTTGGCTCAAGAAATGGTGGAGGTATTTGACCATACTGCCATCAACTTTTTCCACTCCTCCTTTAAGAAAAAGCTGAAGCTTAATTAAACTCTTCAATTTGACAGTAAATAACGAATACCGATCATTAACACAAAGATACCATACAGCTTTTTCATTAACTGACTGCTAATAAACGGCTGATTTGCAAACAATGCCCCGAAGAAGTTACCCACAATTAAACCAACTGCAATAATCAGGGCATATTTGATATTAAGATTACCGCTGCGCTGGTAAACTAAAGCTGCTAAAATGCCGATTGGCAAAATTTGAGCAGCCACAGAAGTTCCTGTAGCTAACTTCTAATTTAAATTAATTATTAACACCATTGCCGGAATCATAATTGCGCCACCACCGATACCAAACATTCCGCCAGCAATGCCAGGAAATAAACCGATTAACAACAGTTGGATAAAGACATTAGACATAAAAAATGGTTACTAGATTGGCAATTATAAATTAATTCTCTGGGAAAAGATGGATTTTGGGAGCATTCCATGCACACCTTTTTGGGGACTGTTCACAACTTGAGTAATGTGAAAATTCACAGCTAAACTACATAATACATAAGCATCTTCTGGCGACAAATTTATGAAGCGTTTCAGAAAAATAATCATGTTTTTTAAAGCCAGTTCCAATGCTTCATCTAAGGTTTGAGCAAAACCCATTGTGATGATATCAGTTGGAGTTTCAGCAATTGGTGTTGTCAGTTGTAAATCCTTGCGAAGTTTAAGAGTAATTCTACCATTCATGGAAGTTTCAATGGCGGTGACATTTACTTCACCATCTCCCTGTGCCGAATGTCCATCACCAATAGAAAATAATGCGCCTGGTACGAAAATCGGCAAAAATAAACGAGAACCAGCTTGTAATTCCCGATTGTCGATATTACCGCCGTAAGAACCTGGTGGGACAGAAGTTCGAGAGTTTTCTGGAGTAGCGACACCAAGAATCCCAAAAAAGGGTTTGAGAGGAATTTTTATACCAGCACCCGCCGGAAATTCCGCGATATTGTTTACTAAATCTAGCGGAATGAATCTCAAAGCAGGTTGAGTAAACTGATCTGGTAAAGCTCCCCAACCTGTACGAATGGCATTGAAGCCGACAGTTAAACGAGGTGCGATCGCATCCAATTGTACTTCTAAAACATCCCCTGGTTGGGCATCGCGCACATAAATCGGCCCTGTGAGTAAATGCGGCCCCCCAGCAATTTTGCGTTCTGGTAAAAGATTTTGGCAGATGTCGATAAATTCTGGTGTGAGAAACTCTGGTGGTGCTTTGTCATAAACGTAGTAACCAGTATAAGTTTCTACGTCAACGGTATCGCCAGAGTCGATAATGAGTGCTGGTTCTAGCAGATGAGAGAAACCGCCTAAATGCACGGTTTCTTTTGAGGCTTTTAAAATGTAGTGAGTCATCGCTGTTGTGTTTTTAGTTGGGTGTAATACAAGAGCAAATCGCATGGGTGGGTTAAGAGACTTGAGCAAACCAGCGTACCATTGGTAGGCGTACAGCAATATTCCCTAACGCGTGTTGCATCAAAGAGAGAACCGCTATGTTAATAACTTGCACAGCATTTTAGCAATCAAATCTTGCATATCCGATGATAATGTACCCAGTTCACGCTGAATCAGCGATTTCGGAACTGTGATCAAATGATCCAGCCTAATAGTCGATGGTTTATTTAACCCACTGGCAGCAAAATCTGGATGACTGGTATCCAATACAATTAGGACTTACGCAAAATATCTCTCCAACAGTTAAAATGCCATCAACATTAAATTTGTGATCTGTATTCACGATAATTGGCAGAGAAAATGGAGACTGGTGCTAAAGGAGATATCTCACATCAGCATCCTCACAGTCCATCTGTACCACACAATTTCTTCCTTGTGCTTTTGCCTGGTAGAGTCCCTGGTCAGCAGCAGCAATTAAGGTTGCAGGAGATAATTGGCTATGAGGAGTGATAGTTGACACACCAAAACTTAAGGTGATGAATTCATTGACATCAGAATGCGGATGAGGCATTTGTAATGCACTAACATTGGTCTGAATATCTCTTGCAACTGCAATCGCCCCTTGAATATGAGTATTCGGCAAAATGACTGCAAACTCTTCTCCACCATAACGAGCAACTAAATCAACGGGGTGTTTAACTGTCTGAGAGATTGCCTTGGCAACCTGTCTGAGTGCATCATCTCCTGCCAAATGTCCATGCGTATCGTTGTAAAGCTTAAAGTAATCGACATCACACAAAATCAAAGATAGTGAGCCTTGCTCTTGTGCCAACCGTTGCCACTCTGCGTTGAACGTGTCATCAAAGCAGCGTCGATTTGCCACTTGGGTTAGACCATCCGAAGAGGCAAGGCGCTGTAATTCCTGGTTTGCTTGTTGTAATTGCTGGTAAAGTTCTGATTGCTGAATAGCGATCGCAGCTTGACCTGCTAACTGCTTAAACAAATTAACCTCAGATTGCTGCCATTGTCTGGGGTGACGGCATTGGTGAGCGATCAATAGTCCCCACAAACGCTCTTGGTGCAAAATGGGCACGATCAGGTTTGACCGGATTTGCAAACTTTGAAGCAGGTCAAAATGACACGGCGATAGTCCCGCAGTTTGAATGTCTTCAATCGCTTTAGTATTGCCTTGTTGGTAGTAAGTTGCACAGGTTGATTTAAAGCACGTATCCATGACGTGAAATCCCAGAATGGACATGCAGCCTTCTGCTAAGGATTCTACAGCAACTAAACCACTCCAGTCTGGCTTAAACTGATAAATCAGTACTCGGTCTATCTCAAACAGTTGTCGTACTTCGGCTGCTGTGGTTTGCAAAATCTCGTCTAACTCTAACGATTCTCGAATGCGCTGTGTCACAGCCGCGACAATTCGCTCAGACTCGCTTTGGTGTTGAACCTGCTGCTTAACTACCTGAGAATTTGCTGATGCTACAGTTAATGCGATCGGATCAAACTGAGGGGTTATAGTCACAGGCACTGCACTGGGTTTAGCAATCAAATAGCCTTGAGCAAGATTTGCACCTCGTTCTCGCAGCCAGTTCAGTTCCTCAATGCACTCAATTCCTTCAGCAACAGTCTGGATATTTAACTTTTGAGTAATCTCAAGAAGTTTCTCGGTAATCGAAGCTTTGTAAAGGTCTTGATGCACATCTCGAATTAACTCCATGTCCAGCTTGATAAAGTCTGGACGTAACTGATGTAGCAAGTTTAGGCTGGAATAGCCAGAACCCAGATCATCAAGGGCAACTAAAAACCCAGCATCCCGGTAGTATTGCAGCACCGTCTTGAGATGGTCTAAATCTTGAGGATTGTCTGACTCCACGACTTCAAAAACAACCCGATCATGGGAAATGCCGGCAGCATCGATTGCCTCTACCGTACTACGTAGGCAAAAAGCTGGGTCATAAAGTGACGTTAGTGCAAAATTGATGAAGATGTGCCCACTTACTTGATAGCGACTGACTTGAGTAATTGCGCTGAAGCGAGCAACTTGGTCGAGTTGTGGTAGGAGTCCGGCTTCCGTTGCTAACTCCAGAATTGGTTTCGGTAGCAATATATTGCCTTGTTCATCCAGTCCCCGCAAGAGCGATTCATATCCAAAAATCTGCGATGTATCCTTAATTGAGACAATTGGTTGTAAGTAAGTGGTGAATCGCTCCATTGCTAGCATTCCAATCAGCCAGTCAGATTGGTTCAACTTAATGAAGCGTTGTAATGAAGCTATGTCACTAAAATCCTGAATTTGAGGTTGCATAGCGCCTCGAATGAAAAGGACTTGCGTCTCTTTTAATTCTCTCGGTGCAAGTAGTTCGGCTAGGTTACGCGCAATTTTTAGCGACTGTCCGGGTTTACAGTCCAAACTTAAACCTGGTCGCTCGTGCATCAGTTCATACTTAAGGGCAAACTGCTGTAGGTAGGAGGTAACTTTTTGCAGAGTATGTGGAACGGGGAACCAGAGAAAGAGCTTACCTGGCTCCTCAGTCCGGCAGCGTGCAACATTGCGACAAGCACAGGTTTTGGAGATGCGACATGTTTGACTCATAGCTAACTAATTTGCTTAATGCGATTTAGTTTATTATTCCCACTGTTTATCCGATAAAAGATAAACTATACTTCAAATAGATGAAGATTTGATGAGTTCGGCAAACTGAATATTTTAGCTGATCAGGTGATTTCCCAACATATCCTAAGCTTGATATTAACTGGTCAAATAATTGCCGATAGCTTTTCTACAATAAGGCAAATTAACGAGTAGTTATATTAACAATTGAAAATCATAAAATAAAAGCAAAAATTAGTCAGTGCAGCAAGAACTTTCAGATGGATTAATTAAGATTAAATATATATTACTTAAGAATGAATCTAGCCTAAATCAAGAACAAAAGCTTTCCACAAATTCAATAAATAATCTTCTGTTTTAGAGGATATTTTAAAAGTGTTCTTTATTCTCCAAAACTCTTAGAAACATCAAGCACTATATATTATCAATTTTGACAACAGAGTGTTCTTTTGCGCCTAGTATTCCTGAGATAGAGATTGTGATCTTAAGTCAGAGCATCACAACTTTCGTCATAATTTTAATTTATCGTTTTAACAAACAAGACTATTTGATTTTATTCTCAAAGTCGCTTTATCCTGAAATTCAGTAGAGGACTTACGCAAAACTATACGCCCTCCGGGGCAATTCATGTAGCTTTAGCTGACCGCAAGGTATTGCCCCTACCTAAAAATCATTCTTTTGGGCTATTGTTTGCGTCAGTCTTGCAGTAGAGATTTGAACTTTGAACAAATACAGACTTGGCTTGCGATACAGCTAAAGGCTAAGTAATTAACTATCCAAATCTCTATAGCTATCAAACTTAGGTGAAAAAGAGGTGCTACATCAATCCGGCAAAATCATTAGCCAGCAACATCAACTTTCAAAAAGCAAAGAAGGACAATAGCTAAATGCTAGAGCAGCAGATTGATTACCCCACCAGACCCAAGACAAGTGCAATGATTATGAAACTTTTCCAAATAACTCTAGTGGTCTTAGTACTTTTGATCAACTTAGCAATTGTATTCCCCTCTTGGGCAGAAAGTGCGCCTTCTTTAACTAGCAATCCTAACTACTTTCAAGTAGGACAAAAAGTCATTTGGCTTTACAAGCCCCGTGCGGATTCTAACGATGTCCAAAGAATCACTGCCGAAGTAGTCAAGTTAAGTTCCAAGCAAGTGCAAATCAAGGTATACAAACATAACAAGGAATTTGTCAATCGTTGGGTGAATCCAAACAAGCTTGAGAATTCACCAAAAGTTAAAGAGTCAGTACTCTAAAATTTAGCCAGATGGAAGTAAATCTAGTCTTAGCTAGCTACAAAGCTGTTTAGTGGATAAAGTAGTTGGATTTAGGGTGAGATCAGCTATTTCACATCTAAATATGCATATAATCGTAACCGTAGAAAGAGTGTATCTACGATTATGCCAGCTAAAGGACATCTGAGGCGATGCGGAAGCCGCCAATTCGTGAACGCAACCAGAGATTTTACTGTCTGAGTTAAAAGATAGCAATTCTCCACAGTTAACACAAAGGATATTAATCTGATTTCTAATGGATGATAAAAAATAATATATGGATAGTAAAGAATTAGCGCAATACATCGAAGCAACGAATAGCATTACCAAACCTTGGCTATTGGTACAACTGCGCCTCAAGAAATTGCAAGAGCGTCGAGCCACCCTTACAAACGATGTCTATACCAAAGAATTAGAAGATATTTACCAAGACTTGATGAATTTGGGGGAATGGTGGCATGGTATTGAAGATGAGGTATTTTAAAGTGATGAGTTATCAGCTATGAGTTTTCCTAACTCTTAACTCCTAACTCCTCACTTTTAACTTAAAACGCAACCTGATGCCTCAAGCTCTCGATCAAGTCGATTACGATACTCTCGATGCTGCAAAACGACGCTTCATTGATGCCGCCAAACGCACACTTGGCTTTGCAAGCGCTTATGGCACCGTGCCTGCATCCGGTCTCGGAGCTAGCGCTAACGCTTTTAGTTTTAACCTGGCTCCGTTTCTAGAGGCGGGGGCTAGGGAACTTTCGATGACACTTGTACCCGAAGGACTGGGCACCGCAGACGATACCCGGCCTGACGATCTCTGTGAAGAGGAGCTTCGACGATTCTGGTGGAATATCGGTATCAAGATCATCTCATGTCTGACGAACGACGCGGCAACCTCAGGTATGCAGACTATACTTCTCGGTCTTTATCTGCCGTCGAGTACTCCTGAAACGATCTTTACTCCCGCTTTCCTTGATGGGTTTCTAGATGGAGTAGTTGAGGGATGCAAACGAGTGGGCTGCGTATATCTCTCAGGGGAAACTCCTCAATTAAAAACTAAGATGATTCCAGGCCGGCTCGACATCGCAGGCTCGGTTTTTGGGGTCATGCCGGCTGGTGTCGCTCCCATTGATAGCTCGCGTCTGGATGCCGGAAATACCATTGTTCTGGTCGAAAGTTCGGGACCCCATGAGAACGGCTTTACCCCACTGCGAAAGCTCGCCCAGTCGCTCCCTGATGGCTACAGAACAAAACTTCCGAGTGGGCAGGAGTTCTGGTCAGCGATGAATGCTGCGTCGCATCTCTATACGCCGCTTGTCCAGGCGGTGCTTGGCGAGGGAATTCGTCCCACGGCAATGGAAAATATCACTGGCCATGGCTGGCAAAAGCTGATGCGGTCGGTGAAGCCACTCCGGTATGTCATCGAAACAATGCTGCCAGTGCCGGAGATATTTACGTTTGTCGAGGGTCATCTTGAGGGCGGGGTTCAGACGATGCTTTCCGTGTTCAACTACGGTGCAGGATTTGCATTTTATACAGACTCGCAGCAGGATGCAGAGAGAATCGTGATGCTCGCAAGAGAACATCAGCTTTCGGCTGTGATTGCAGGAAGGGTTGAAGCGTCCCTTAGCCGCGAGGTGGTGGTAGAACCGCTTGGAGTCACCTTGAAGGGGGATTCTTTTGGAATTGCGCGAGGGGTATAGTGATTTAGGAGCGATCGCCAGTTTTCTGGAAGCTATTCTAGACAATTATCCATTTAAAATTACAGGATACTCTTAGTTTTGCGATGCCCTTCTCTACCAGACGCTGCGCGAACGGCGCAGGCTCAGGGTAAGACCTGCGGTAGGCTACGCCTACGCACAAGTCATTACTGTTAGATAAAATCAGTGTAAATATTGAGATAAATAATATTTTTTACACACCATATAAAGTTTCATTTCCGGCTGATTAGAGATAATTACTCTACTAAAGCTTTACTCTCTAAGTAATTTAGCACAGATACTAGAGGCGCATTGATGAAATTTTGGATGCAATATTTGTTACTACCGAAAACAAAAGTAGTCTAAAACACCCATGACTACTGAGATTAAGATTTGCTAACGTAGTCTTAACATATTGAAAAATTTGCTGATCAAGCTGAGAAAGTAGCAGCCAACACTAATTTTTAGTGCTAGGTCTTTCTCATCTGTAGATGTGGCGTTTTAGTGTGTTGAGAATATATATTTTTATTCAGAGGGGGTTATGGCTGTAAATTTGGCTCAGACTACTGCTTCGGCAGAACTTTTGAAGCAAGTATTCCATAACATTGATGCACATAGTTGTCCAAGGTTATTCAACTTTCACATGCACACTGTCTACTCTGATGGAAGGTTGCAGCCGAGTGGATTGATGGAGCAGGCGATCGCTATTGGGTTAAAAGGGTTAGCGATCACCGATCATCATGGTATTATCGGCTATCAAGCATCACTTGCTTGGTTAGAAGACTGGAAGTGGAGTAATCCTAGTGCAATCATTCCTCACCTGTGGAGTGGGGTGGAAATCAATGCCAACCTTTTGGATATAGAAGTTCACATTTTGGCTTACGCTTTTGGAACAGAACACCCTAGTATGAAACCCTATCTGCAAAGAAGGCCGACTATAGGCCAACAATATCAGGCAAGTAACGTGATTGCCGCTATTCATGAAGCTGGGGGATTGGCAGTTTTGGCTCATCCAGCTCGTTACAAGCGATCGCATTTTGACTTAATTCCAGCTGCGTCCCAAAAGGGTATCGATGGTGTGGAAACTTTCTACGCCTACAATAACCCTACCCCTTGGAAACCCAGCATCTTGGAATCAGAACAAGTGCAAAAGTTAGCTGATGAATACTTTCTTCTCAATACCTGTGGTACTGATACTCACGGCTTGAGTCTGCTACAACGCTTGTAAAGATGAATCCATTTGTTTTTATACCCCTGGTTCAAGCAGCCAGGAGGTTATTTTTTGATCATGATTGTCTCTTTAGCAGCTTTTTCCTTACGTTCACTGTAGCGGTCTGTGAGATAATCAACTTTGTCACGCAGTAGCAAGGTAAACTTGTAAAGTTCTTCCATAACATCGATGACGCGATCGCGGTAGGGCGAATCCTTCATAGTGCCGTCTTCGTTAAACTCCTGATATGCTTTAGCCACTGAGGATTGGTTGGGGATAGCGAACATTCGCATCCAGCGCCCAAGAATTCTTAATGTGTTGAGGGCGTTGAAAGACTGCGATCCACCGCTCACTTGCATGATAGCCAAAGTTCTGCCTTGAGTCGGTCGCATCGCTCCCATAGTGAGGGGAATCCAATCGATCTGATTTTTCATTATACCAGAAATCTGACCGTGCAACTCTGGGCTAGACCAGACTTGCCCTTCTGACCACAGGCTTAATTCGCGCAACTCCTGCACCTTTGGGTGGGTGTCAGGTACGCTGCCGTAGATTGGGAGTTCACGCGAGTCGAAAAACTTCACCTCTGCCCCAAATTCTTCAATGATGCGTGCGGCTTCCTCTGCTAAGAGGCGGCTATAGGAACGCTCACG
>NZ_JBTYKD010000221.1:0-11357 GCF_054880495.1 Nostoc sp. | reverse complement strand
AATAACGAGGGGGACGTTTCACAATTAACCCTCCATTCCTCCCACCACCAAACTGAGTACAGTTTTGGTGGGGGTCTCCTGGAGGGTTAGATGAAAAATCTAAAATCTAAAATTACTATATGGAATCAAACTTTACTCAACCACTCATTCTCCTCTGGGTCTTTGAACAGTGAGGTACTGAGGTAGCGTTCGCCGAAGCTAGGCTGGATCATGACGATGAGGCGGCCGGCATTTTCTGGTCGTTGTGCCACTTGAATAGCCGCGTATAAAGCAGCGCCAGTAGAAATCCCCGATAGCAATCCTTCTTCTTTTGCTAGGCGACGGCTGTAAGCGATCGCTTGCTCATCTGCTACCTGAATCACTTCATCTACCAGTTCTGGACGGTAAATTGCTGGGATAAATCCCGCGCCGATACCTTGGATTTTGTGAGGTCCCGATTTCCCACCTATTAATACCGGACTGTTGCTTGGTTCAACTGCGATCGCTTGAAAACTCGGCTTCCGTCCTTTAATAACTTCTGCAACTCCGGTAATCGTCCCACCAGTACCCACTCCCGCCACGAGAATATCTACTTTTCCATCGGTATCATCCCAAATTTCTTCGGCTGTGGTTTCGGCGTGAACTTTCGGGTTAGCAGGGTTGCGGAACTGCTGCAACATATAAGCATTGGGCGTTTGAGCTAAAATCTGTTCTGCACGACCGATCGCCCCTCGCATCCCTTCTACCCCTGGTGTTAACTCTAGTTGAGCGCCATAAGCTTTGAGCATCAATCGTCTTTCCTGGCTCATTGTGTCAGGCATCGTTAGAATAAGATCATAACCCTTAGCGGCCGCCACCATCGCCAGCGCAATTCCTGTATTCCCAGAAGTCGGCTCTACTAAAACGGTTTTTCCAGGGTGAATCAAGCCTGCTTCTTCTGCCGCTTCCACCATACTCGCGCCAATCCGGTCTTTTACAGAAGATGCTGGGTTCATGCTTTCTAGCTTCACCACAATCTGAGCAACCGCTCCCGACGCTTGGGGAATCTTGTTTAATTGAACTAAAGGAGTTCGTCCGATTAACTCTGTGATATCTTTCGCTATCCGCATGTGAATACTCCGTCGTGTCTAAATATAATACATCGGACTCTGCTGTGCGCGAGTTTCTCTTTCCTGGCACAAGTCTTGGAGTGTATAACGACCCAAAACTTCAATTGAGGCAGCGTTAGCTTGCTCCCAAACTTCATAAACCAGAGTCTTTTCCAGAGTGCAAGAGTCAGAGATATCTTTCTCTTTCCGCTCGCCTTCAACCAAAGTGACAATTTCCAGTATTGTAATCTGCCAAGGTTCACGAACTAAAACGAAACCTCCTTTAGAGCCGCGTTGACTTTGCACTATACCAGCACGCCGGAGGTTGGTCAAAATTTGTTCTAGATAGCGCTCAGGTATAGTTTGCTTGGCAGTGATCTCGCTCATGGTTAAAGGAAGTTTTTTCCCGTGGTGGCTTGCCAGTTCTAAGAGTGCCAGCAGCGCGTATTCCACTTTGGAAGACAAATCCAAGAGAGCATAGTTTTGGCTATTCAAGACTGTACTCAATATACTACGGTGAATTGAGGGACTTATCGCAGTTTATGCGAAATTAATTTTTTCCGAGTGTGGAATGTGATAGCATCCCACTTATTACCCACACAAACACTATACTCTATCGATTTACCGTAGATTTTTATCTGACACAATTCCCATGAAGACTTGATCTTTTTGTGGGAATTATCCTGAGTTTCTGTTTTCAGAGCCTCACTTACCAACGAAAATCCCAACAGAGTATGCTACTAACTGATTTGCGAACCATTTTTGAGCGTGACCCAGCAGCCCGTAACTGGCTAGAAGTATTGTTCTGTTACCCTGGACTTCAGGCCCTAGTATTTCATCGATTGGCACACTGGCTGCATAAAATGGGAATTCCCTTCATACCTAGATTTATCTCTCATATTAGTCGATTTTTAACCGGGATTGAAATCCATCCTGGGGCATTAATTGGCCAGGGAGTGTTTATCGACCACGGTATGGGAGTTGTAATTGGTGAGACTGCGATCGTGGGTGATTATGCTCTAATTTATCAAGGTGTCACCCTTGGCGGGACTGGGAAAGAAAGCGGCAAACGCCATCCAACTTTAGGTTCTCATGTAGTTGTGGGAGCGGGTGCGAAGGTATTGGGAAATATTCAAATAGGCGATCGCGTCCGTATTGGAGCCGGTTCTGTGGTGCTGCGAGATGTGCCCAGTAACACTACTGTAGTTGGGATTCCAGGGCGCGTGACTCGTCAGAATAACTTACCCACCAATGTTCTGGATCATGATAAAGTACGCGACGTAGAAGCTGAAGTAATCCGCGCTTTATTTGAACGCGTCAAGGCTCTAGAGAAACAGTTCGAGCAGTTGCAAGATCAATCAAGCTTGTCTCCAACTGAGCTTGGCGACGAACCAACCGACAACCCTAAGAGCAAAAATTCTGATGGGATGATTGAAGATTTTCTTGATGGTGCGGGAATTTAGAAAATGGGCATGGGGCATTGCCAGGGGGGAAATAATAACTCCTGTACAGACGCGATTAATCGCGTCTCTGCTCCTAACTCCCCACTCCCCTCTTTAAAATACCCATAGCCTCTTAGAACCTGATATAAATATAATACTACGGTTAATTTATCGGAGAATAGTGCTATATAATATGGTGTCTTCCTACACAAGCTTGTCTAGTTTAAGTAGTAATAATACTAAGCAACTTTTTGGCCGTAGGTCATTTATGCCAGAACATCAAAACCGCCTTTGGAAGATTGAAACTGGTTTTGTTCGGACTTTTACCTATCTTGAAGATGGTACAACCGTCGCTCTGGGATTGTGGGGTCCAGGAGATATCGTTGGTAGGGCTTTGTCAAAATTAGAACCTTATCAGATGGAATGCCTTACTAAAGTGGAGGCGACAAACTTACCCTTAGAGGAATGGACTCAACTAACAGAAACTCTACTTGCCCATATCCAACAGGCTCAAGAATTGATGATCATTCGTAGCCATAAAAAAGTGGATACTATGCTGATCAAGCTGTTGGCATGGTTATCTAAAAAGTTTGGTTCGGAAGTAGAGAAGGGACGTTTAATAGATATGCGTCTGACTCATGAAGACCTAGCCGAAATGGTCGGTTCAACTCGTGTGACTATCACTCGTGTTCTTGGGCAGTTTGAGCAAGAGGGCTTGATTGCTCGTCTTTCCCTGCACCGAATTGTCCTGCGAGAAGAAGAAATTTGGTACTACGAAATTTAGATTATTTCAGCAAAACTAGCGATCGCCCTCAGCATAATTCATAATTACCCTACTAATAAATTTGATCGCTCAAAAAATTATGAATTATGAATTACGAATTATAAATTATTTGGTTAGCGATCGCTATAAACGCTAGACAAATCCACCCAAATCGGTAGCCCCAGTTTTTCTAAATAACTCAGGCTAGAGTAGAGTTGCTTTGTTCTCCCCCACAAATCCAAGTCAAACCAACCGTCATCTTGCGTATCGGGTTGAAGTCTAGCACTGGTGATATTCACTGTTAGTCCATAACCAGAAACTAATTCGGAAATCACCGGTTCTTGATAATAGGATTTTAAAACGCACAGTTGCAAGCGTAATCGATTGGTTTGACCCAGAGAAATCCATTGCTGGAATTGTTCTTGCCATTGATTTGTCAGCGATGCAGAGTCTTTAGGACTCAGTTTGCTAGCTGGGTTTGGGAAAGGTAAAGAGTGCTGGTTGGGTTGAATGTGGTTAGCGATCGCTAGTTCTAGCAAATTTACGCCCAATCCTTGCAAGTAAGATAAGCTATTTGTCAGTTTTTGAGGATTTCCTGAAAGTTCCAAATCAAACCAACCGTCCCTGTCACTCTCTGATGTCAGGGATGCAGCTTTGATATTTACGGTTAAACCATAACGAGATACCAGTCGGGAAATTACAGGTTGCCTGTGATAGCACTGAGGCACGAGAATTCGGCTGTGAACTGAAGCGGGTTCTACTGATTTACTCTGAGACATCAGATTAATTCCCAATAGCGATGTCTAGGTTGGGCTGCGCCTACACAATTTTGGGGTTCGGCAGAGAATTTTGCTGATCCCGTGCCCCCATAACTCAATTGTGTCTGCTTGGATGCCAGCCTCATAGAGATTTTCATATTTTGGCTCTTATTAAACTACGGTAACTCTATCGATTTAATGAATTTAATTGTTATGTAAAAGAGATTCTCACAAAGTCTGCAAAAAAACAATGGGTAAATTCACGTAAAATTATCCTCAGGCGATCGCTTTAATCCTTACTAAGCGAAGCGATTAAAGGGTTCCCGAAGTCAGGTTAGGGGATGTTTTAAGAATTTTGTTAGATATTAAATCATAGTGGGCATACTGCAAGTATCAAGTAAATAGCACCGAAATAGGCAAAACAGTATGTTGATGACACAGCCGCAAGAAGAAATTACATCATTGAAGCAAAATTTAAGACGTGAAATCAAAAAACTATTAGGTGCTTCAGGCATCAATAACCTGAATTCAAAGCTAGAAAGATCAGAACAAATTGAGAAAATTCTTAGTATAGATAAATATAAAATTGTTTTTATAGGTACTATTGGTAAAGTAAAAAATACAGCCATCTGTCATCTTTTTAACCTAATTAGTGACTTCAAAGTTTCCAAGACAATTAATGGCAAAACTAAAAATGTAAGCGAAACTAAAAAGTTACTCTCAAGGGGTTCAGGCAGAATTACTACATGTGAAGTAATTATTAAAGCATCTGAAAAAACTTACAGAGAGATAGAGCCTTATACAGTTGATGAGATGGAAAATCTTATTTTTGATTTCTGCAATTCTATAGTCTCCTATGATGTATGTGGTAAATACTGCAAAAAACAACCAAATTTTGATTTCCAAGATTTTGAACAACTAATTTCTATCGCTTATTAAAGAAAAACCTAACCTTGTTCCCGACGCTCTAAGGGGGCAAATTGAAAGTCTCTCTCCTTTTAGGAGAGAGATAAAGAAGAGAGGTTTTCCAGATAGCCTGAAAAGTCAGATAAAACGAGAGGGTTTATATTAGGTATGAGGGCGCACAGATAGTTATACGCCCCTAGTATGTGTTGCTATAACCTTTACCAATCACTTAGTTTAGTGTCATCCCAGACTTCTAACTCCAAATCGTGGAGATAGGTTAACCCGCTCTGAATTTGTGCATCTGTTCCTTGTAATTCAAGGTCAAACCAACCATCACCGACAGCATTCGCTCCCAAAATCGCTGCCGTGATATTCACAGTCAGTCCATAGTCAGACACCAGGCGAGAAATGACAGGTTCCTGGTGATAATCCTTGGGGATTCTAAGGCGAATCCGTTTATTGGTAAGTGTATTATCAGTAGCCATATCTGAATTATTTCAATCCCTGATCAGGATTGGTACAGAACTACCCTTAATCCTAATGGTAATTTCCTGATAGCTTATAGGTAAATTGTACCATGTCCGATGATTTGCTTGTATCTTATTCAAAGGATAACTTTTTAATTAAAGCCGTGCTAGAAGCACGGGGTTTTAAACCGAATTTTCTGATAACTATAATCGCTTGATTTTTCTATTCAACATCTTTAATACTGGTTTTACGTTCTAAAATTTCCTTTAGCACCAAGGTTACTACTGCTAGCAGCGCCAACAGTACAGCCGCAGAGAAAGCAGCCTCGGTTTCGTATTGTTTGTAAGCATCTTCTACAAACAGTGGTAAACTCTGGGTTTTGTCAGCAATGTTGCCAGATACCACCGAAATTGCCCCGAATTCACCCATTGCTCTGGCATTGGTCAAAATTAAACCGTACAGTAAGCCCCAACGGATACTGGGCAGGGTGACGCGCAAAAATATCTGCCAATCTTTTGCACCTAGAGTTCTAGCAGCTTCTTCTTGATCCTTGCCAAATTCCTCTAAAACAGGAATCACTTCCCGCGCCACAAAGGGCATACTTACAAACGCTGTAGCCAGCACCATACCTGGAAATGCAAAGATAATCTTGATATCATGGGCCTGGAGCCAAGGGCCAAACCAGCCATTGCGTCCGTAAAGTAGCACAAGCATCAATCCTGCGACTACGGGCGAAATCGAAAAGGGTAGGTCAATTATGCTCAAAACTATGGCGCGTCCAGGAAATTTATGACGAGCGATCGCCCAAGCTGCACATAATCCAAATACTGTATTCACAGGCAGAGCAATCAAAGCCAGCAACAGTGTCAGCCAAGCTGCATGCAGAAAAGCTGGCCGCGTCAAGTTGGACAGAAACGGACTAAATCCTTTGCTGAAGGCTTGGACAAAAACGTTGATTGCAGGAATGTATTGAACTAGGGCTAAATAGGCGATCGCTATACCAATTAAAACTATTGGCACCCAACTATTCTGCACTTTAAGAGGTTTGGCTGTATCTGATACAGGTGCAGATGAGTGAAAACTTGGCTTATCTACTGTCATATCGCCTTGCCCATGCTTGTAAGAAATTAATTGCCAATAGCAGTATCAATGAAATTGATAGTAAAACTATGCCAATTACTGTTGCACCAGAATAGTCATATTGCTCTAATCGCTGGAAAATCAGCACAGGTGCAATTAAATCTTTAAATGGCGTATTGGAAGAGATAATCACAGTCGAACCATACTCTCCAACTGCACGGGAGAAACCCAAGGCAACACCAGTTAAAATCGTCGGAAATAAAGGCGGTAAAATTACTTTCCAGAAAGTCTGCCATTGAGAAGAACCTAGACACCAAGCGGCTTCTTCAATTTCATGTTCCATTTCCTGAAGCACGGGTTGCACGGTTCTCACGATAAAAGGTAGTGAGATAAATATCATTGCTACCGCTACTCCCGTGCGGGTAAAAGACACCTTAATTCCCAGTGGTGCTAGTAGCGAACCGATCCAGCCATTATCGCTGTAAACTGTTGCCAGGGTTAGCCCTGCTACCGAAGTTGGTAGTGCAAAGGGTAAATCTACTGTGGCGTCAATCAAGCGTTTGAAGGGAAAGTCGTAGCGAACCAGAACCCAAGCAATCAGAGTCCCAAATACGCCATTCAGTAAGGCAGCAAATATTGCTGTAAAAAAAGTGACATTGTATGTTGCTAATGCGATATCACTGGTTGCGATCGCCCAAAATCTCGCCGGAGTTTCTGTACTCGCTTTCAGGAACATGGCAATTATCGGGATAAATAACATCACCGTCAAGTATCCTATGGTGATTCGCCAAGTCCAGGGAACTCGCCCCAATTTCTTCCAAAAGGGTGTTTTACGTTCAACTTCCACAGAATGAGATACAGTCATAGTCAAAAATTCAAAGTTTAAAATTCAACAGAAGTTTTTTCTCAGTGGTCGGTTGTTTTTTCTACTGGCTACCGACCATTGACTAATGACTAATTACCGCTTCTTTTGGGCTTGAATCTTGTCAAACAGTCCCCCATCTGCGAAGAACTTTTTATCAATTGCTTCCCAACCACCGAAGTCTGCAACAGTACCCAAAGTTTTCACCTTGTGAAATTTGTCTGTGACTTCTTTAGTTTGAGCTAAAGTTTCATCCACAGGTCGGAATCCGAATTTGACAAACTCTTGCTGTGCCTCTGGGGTATAAAGATATTTGACAAATCCTTCAGCAACTTCGCGCGTTCCGTGCTTATCGACGTTTTTATCTACCACAGCGATCGGATTGTCGATGGATATATTCACATCGGGAACGACATAATCAATCTTTTGCCCCTTTTGTTGTGCCAAGATAATTTCATTTTCATAGTTAATCAAGGCATCTCCCTGACCCTGCTTGACAAACGTATCCGTAGCTTCCCGCGCATCCTTAGTCAGGATTGGCACATTATTGTAAACGTTGGTCACAAATTTAGTAGCTTTAGCCTCATTTCCACCAGTTTTAATCACGGAATTCCAAAGCGCCAGGAAATTCCACCTAGCAATGCCTGATGTCTTGGGGTCAGCAGTAATCAGTTTTACACCACTTTTTGCCAAATCTTCCCAAGTCTTGATGCCTTTAGGGTTCCCTGAGCGAGTTACTAATGCTGCCACAGTTTTAGAGACAATACCATTATTGGGAACTTCTTTCTCCCATCCCGGCTGAATCAATCCAGCTTTCTCAATCTTTGAGGTGTCTCCAGACAATGCTAAGTGAACAACATCTGCTTCCAAACCATCGATAACGGCACGAGTTTGGGAACCAGAACCGCCATAGCTTTGCTTGAAGACGACAGTTTGATTATGATCTTTTTTCCACTGTTCTACAAACTTGGGAATGATCGCTTCGTGAGCCGCTTTGGTAACTGCAAAGGAAACCAGAGTTAGTTCAACATTATCTTTGGTTGCAGCAACAGGACTAGCATTAGCATTAGGGGATTCTGTGGAAGAATTACTCCCAGTTCCACCGGAGCAGGCGGCAAGCGCTACACTCAATACAGTACCTACTAAAAAGAGTGATAGAAAGCCTTTGAGCGAATTTAGTCTGAACCGATACGTTCTATATTCAGCGTAGGCGTAGCCCGCCTTCTCTACGAGACGCTCCGCGAACGGCATCGCTTGTAACCTTTTCAATGTGCGTTGCCACAAACTCATTCTATTTTCTCCATTAAATCTACAAATAATTGATGGGAATACAGTTATATAGTGTTTATCATACTGGATGATGCCATGTATCTAGTTGCAAACACCAAAAAACCTCAGATTCTTTATCAAGAATATGGTGATTCTACCAGTTTTGTGAGGAATTATAAATACTTTTATTTTTAACTATTTAACCCTCGTGTCGATAGATACTCCAGTTTTCAAGCTGGGCGAAGCTATCAGTAGGTCGTTTGCAAGGTGATGAGCGTTTACCAGTGTTATCGGGGATAGACTTGGAGTTAACTGTTGCTCAGGTGTTTGGTTGTCTAAAAATCAGCAGCTAGAGAAACCCTAGTAAAATTGATGAATATGTTTGAGAGCATTACATTAAAACTTAAGTGATGAGTTTTCAGAAATGAAATCCTATACTGACATATATAACGACTATCGTGATAATGTTTATCCCTGTGCAGAGAAGGAATATTCTTGGTATAAAAAAGCTGACAATTTAAGAGATGCTGTCAAAAAAGCTTTTCTTAGCGAAGACGAGCAGGGAAAAGTTCATAGTCATCAATGCCGTGTTGGTCGCCAACGTCTAGCTTTAGCGGTTGAGATTGCCTTAGAATATTTTGATGGTCACTATATTAGTAGTTTTGAAAACTTTCACAGTATTTACCAATTTGTTGAGTCTATTAGCTATGAAGTAAAAGGTTTTGGTCAATTAGCCACTTATGATGTCGCACTTCGTATTACTAAATATCTAGGTTGTGAACTTCAGAAAGTCTATCTTCATGCAGGTGTTACGATTGGTACTCGCGCTCTAGGCTTTAATGTCAAGGATGGAGATATCATATCTGTAGAACAATTTCCTGTACCATTTAACCAATTAAGCGGAGATCATCTAGAAAATTTACTTTGCATCTACAAAGAAGTGTTAGCTAATTCTATAGCCGAAGTAGGTAAAACTTGTATTTGTCCAAAAACCAATTCTTCCTGCATCAGTAAAAACGGCTGCGCTTAAAATGCTAATAATATATGAAAAGGATGAAAAACAAAACCCATCTAGAAATTATCTAAATGGGAAAAATCGAGCAAATATTTATTCTTAACTGAATGCATATTTCCGGGGTAATCCGTCTTGAAATATTAGCAATTCTCCCGGTTTAATTTGTGTCCAAAGTTCGTTGTCAGTCAGGGGTGTTGTAGCAATGACAGCGACGCGATCGCGTTCAGTAGTCACCTCTCGAAAATCTACGGTCATATCTTGGTCAATTAAATGGGCAGCTGCAAAGGGCGCTTGGCGAACAATGTAGCTGAGTTTGGTTGAGCAATAAGCAAATAAATGTTCTCCATCTGATAATAAATAATTAAATATACCCAGTTCTGCAATTACATCAGTAATTTGTTGTAGCACAGGGTAGAGTTGTTTGATGTCAGGCTTACCTTCAGGAAAATGCGATCGCAATGTTTCTAGGATCATACAGAATGCTTTTTCGCTATCGGTGTCACCTACGGCTTGATAAAAGCCCAAATTTTCCGGTTCAAAATTTGGCAAATTACCATTATGGGCAAACACCCAATACTGACCCCACAATTCTCTGCGGAAAGGATGGCAGTTGTGTAGGGCAACTTCACCCTGAGTGGCTTTGCGGATATGAGCTATGACATGGGTTGAGTGGATGGGATAACTCCGCACGAACTCCGCTACTGGAGAAGCAACAGAAGGTTGGGCATCTAAAAACATTCGACATCCCTTTCCTTCAAAGAAAGCAATGCCCCAACCGTCGCTATGATCATCCGTTTTTCCTCCCCGTGCAGAAAACCCTTCAAAAGAAAAGCAAATATCCGTTGGGACATTGCAGTTCATTCCGAGCAATTGGCACATAATAAAGTCATAGCAATAGTTTCAGCTATTAAGAAAATTATAATTATTCATACCATTAGCGTGCTATTTTAGAGCTTTTTGTCAATTAAAAACGTATTTAACCTGACATTCTTCGTTAGTTCAAAAATACTATTGATGTACCAAGAGCATACCGTAAAGCGAGCGTATCTTTAGAGGATGTTTGAAAAGTATAAGCACTTTAAAGACAAAAAGACCAGCATCCCACAGCTGGTCTAGAAAATCTTTTTTTGCGTTGTCTTCTCAAGAGAGTTAAAACCCAATTGCGCGTTCCCAAAATGCAAGGGGCAACTTTTCTTAACAATATTGTAACAGCCAACACAGATTTTTCTGGAATATTTATTAAAAAAGATAGGAACAAAGCTTAAAAACCTCTATCTATCAGGATAATTCAGCAGATCGCAGGGTATAGATGGGGGAGGTGAGGCAATACGGTTCGGTTAAGAATATTTGTAGGTTGGGTTGAACGAAGTGAAACCCAACAAACCCTACAACTTTTGGGTTTCGTTCCTCAACCCAACCTACACATTTTTATTTTTTGGGCTTAACCGAACCGTATTGGGAGGTGAGGGAGCAGAAGGAGTGACAGAAACCAATGACTAAGGAATAAGAATTAAATAAGATACAATTTATGTCCCTGGCTTACCTCACCCTCAATCCCTCTCCTTATAAAGGAGAGGGATTGAGAGACAGGATGAAGTTTTGCATTTTATTTAATCCACGTTCCTAATGAGCAGTAAGCAACTCTTTCTCTGAAGCCACTGAGCTTTAGCCCAGATCGAGCATACCAAACAAGGACATTTGTCCTTGCAACTGGCAGGTCATCCCCG